>JACDAS010000307.1 GCA_013695295.1 Actinomycetota bacterium
AGCCCCACGAACGTCCGCCTCGTCGCAGCGGCTCCGCCGGGCTGCGAGGGTGTGCTCGTTCCCCCCACGCAGGCGCTCCGGCGGCTGCGGCCAGGCGACCTGGCCCTCGGGCGCCTCGACGTCAAGCCCGCCCTCGACGGGATCGAGGACGGCCTCTGGGCGCTCGAGCTGCTCGCGGAAGCCGGGGTGCGGGTGCTCAACCGGCCGAGCGCGCTCCTTTGCGCGCACGACAAGCTTCTCACCGCGCGCGTGCTCGTCAGCGCCGGCCTGCCACATCCCCCGACGGCGCTGGTGCGCTGCGCTGCGGACGCCGCCGGCCTGCGCTTCCCGGTCGTGCTGAAGCCTCGCTTCGGAAGCTGGGGTCGCGATGTGGTGTGCTGTGCGAGCCACGCCGAGCTCGAGCGCGCCCTCGCCTCGTTTGCCACCCGGCCATGGTTCCGCGCCGCCGCGATCGCCCAGGAGCTCGTCGTCCCGCTCGGGTACGACGTCCGCGTCGTAGTCGCGGGCGGGCACGTGGTGGGGTCGATCCAGCGCCACGCTGCCCCCGGCGAGTGGCGGACGAACGTGGCGCTCGGTGGCAGCCGGGTGCAAGCGCCGCTCGACCCGGCCGCCGCCGAGCTCGCGCTCGAAGCCGCGTGCGCGGTCGGAGGCGACCTGGTCGGGGTGGATCTCCTCCCGCTCCGGCGAGGCGGTTTCGTCGTGATCGAGGTGAACGGTGCCGTCGACTTCTCACCCGAGTACCGCGTCGACGGCGACATCTTCGCTGCGGCGACCGGGGCTCTCGCCTCAGCAGCGCGCCACGGAACGGCGCGGCCGGTCGACGTCCCGGTGCCTGCCTGAGGGGCTCGCCGGGGAAGCCATCTAGCCGACGAGAAGCTGCTGCTTGCGCGCCAGGCCCAGGGCCTCGGTATGGGCCCGGGCGGTCTGCGAGCTCGGTGTGTAGTGGAGTGTCGAGAGGATCCACACGACCGAGCCGGACCTGACCACGACCTCGCGAGCCCCTACGCCGGAGCCTCGTGGATCTCGCGTGCGGCCCGGATCCCCGATTCGAGCGAGCCCTGGATCCAGGCGTGGTAGAGCGAGCAGTGCTCGCCGGCGAAGTGGACCCGCCCCTCCGGCGCGAGGATCGCGTCCTGAAGCGACGACTGCTGTCCCGGGTCGAAGAGGGCGAAGGCGCCCGCGGCGAACCGGTCGGAGTACCAGGCGTGGGAGGCGCCGACCTCGTATTCCTCCCGGATCCAGGGATGGATCTTCGCGACGTCGTCGAGCGCCTGCTCGAGGCGGGACTCCTCGTCCATCGACCCCCAGCGCAGGGCGTCCTGGGACCACGTGTAGCTTGCGAGCAGGACTCCGCGCCTGGTCGTGGGATCCGGGGTCGGGTAGTTCATCCGCCGGATCGGCAGATCGGTGGTCGTGGCGCCGCCGAGAATGCCGTCCTCGGTCTCCCAACGACGGTTCCGGACCTGGAAGACCACCTTCGTCGACGCCGCGTAGTTGAGCTGACGGATCGCCTTCTCCTTCTCGTGCGAGAACGGACGCAGGATCTCGATCGTCCGCAGGACGGAGAAGGGGAGCGTGCAGACCGCGAAGTCGCCCCGCTCCGCGAAGCGACCCGACTCGGTCTTGAAGTGCACGGTCACCGCGTCGTCGTCCTGGTCGACCGCGAGCACCTCGGCCCCGAACCGGATCCGGTCCTGGAGCCGGCCGTAGAAGGCGTTCGGCAGCGCGTCCATGCCACCGGCGATCTCCTGCATGTCGACGTAGGCCTCGCCGAGGTCCTCGCGGAGCACCTCGACGCAGGAGTTGTGGAGGTCGGACTCGACGAAGTTCATGACGCCGTACATCTCGATCGCCCCCTGCGACCAGCCGCGCAGGTCGAGAAACTCCTGGAGCGAGTACTGGTCGTAGCGGGAGACGATCGCGTCCCACCCTGCGGGGCCCTCCCGCTGCAGCAGGACGCGCAGGTCGACGATCGCCTCCTCCCACAGCGCGGCCGCCGTCTTGCCCCGCTCGTGCTCGGCGACCGGGAAGCCGAGCCGATCCGGGTCCGCGTCCGCCTCCGCGGCCCGCATCCGCACCCCGCCGACGTGGACGAGCCCCTGCGGGTTGCCCATCAGGAACGGGCGGAGCTCGAGGTCGAAGAGGCGGCAATACTCGAGCGTCAGGTCGTGGGCGCGCGGGATCCGCATCCCGCCCGCCTCGGCGTAGAGGCCCGGCGCAAAGGACCGCAGCGTGTAGATGCGGCCGCCGACGCGGTTCTGCGCCTCGAGCACGATCGGATCGTGTCCCTGGCGCTCAAGCTCGAAGGCCGCGACGAGCCCCGCCAGGCCGGCGCCGAGCACGACGACGCGCTTGCGGGTCGGCGAGCGGCCCTCGAGGCCATCGGCCGGGGTCGCCAGCACCTCGTCGGGCACGGGGGTCGTGTCGAGCGGGGCCGGGCCGTTCTTGCCTGTCGGCGGCTCGTAGGGATCGACGGTCATCGCGCGCGCGTCGTCTCCGTCGTGGACCCGGCGGCGAAGGGCGCCTCGTGCACCTCCCGGGCGGCCCGGATGCCCGACTCGAGTGCGCCCTGGATCCAGGCGTGGTGGAGCGAGCAGTGCTCGCCGGCGAAGTGGATCCGGCCCTCGGGAGCGACGATGTCAGCCTGGAGACGGGTCTGCTGCTCGGGCTCGAAGAGGACGAACGCGCCGCCCGCATGCGGGTCGTCGTACCAGACGTAGGAGTCGCCGACCTCGAACTCCTGCCTGATCTGCGGATGGATCCGCGCGACGTCCTCGAGCGCCTGCTCGATCCTCGACTCCTCGTCCATCGACCCCCAGCGCAGCGCGTCCTGCGACCAGGTGTAGCTCGCGAGCAGCATCCCACGCTCGTCGGTGGGATCCGAGTGGGAGGGATAGACGATCCGCTGGATCGGCAGGTCGGTCGTCGTCGTGCCCCCGTGGATACCGAGCTCCGTCTCCCAGAAGCGCCGCCGGACCTGGAAGAGGATCTTCGTCGAGGCGTTGTAGAAGAGCTCCCGGATCGCCTTCTGCTTGCCGCGCGAGAAGCCGGGGGACACCTCGACCTTGCGGAGGACGGAGAACGGGATCGTGCAGACCGCGTAGTCGCCGGTGACGGAGAAGCTGCCGGAGGGCGTGCGGTAGTGGGCGGTGACGGTCTCGGCGTCCTGCTCGAGCGCGTGCACATCGGCCCCGAAGCGGATGCTGCCGGCGAGAGCCCGGTAGAAGGCCTGCGGCAGCAGGTCGAGCCCGCCGACGATCTCCTGCATGTCCTCGAACGAGCGGCCGATCACCTCGCGCAGCTGCTCGACCACGGCGGCGTTCATGTTCGTCTCGCGGAAGCTCATGATCCCGTAGAGCTCGATCGCGCCCTCCGAGAACCCGCGGGACTGGAGGAACTCCCGGATCGAGTAGCGGTCGTAGTCGGCGACGATCGCCGACCAGGCCGCCTCGCCCTCGCGGTCGTAGGTCGCCCGGATGTCCTCCGTGGCCTCCAGCCAGAGCTCCTCCCAGCTACGACCGCGCTCCCGCTCGGCGTAGGCGAAGGGCAGGCGCTCCGGTTCCCGGCTTGCCTCCTCGACGGTCATCCGGACGTCTCCGATCTGGACGAGCGTCCTCGGGTTGCCCATCACGAACGGTCGCAGCTCGAGCCCGAACAGGTCGCAGTAGCGCAGCGTCAGCTCGTGGACGCGAGGGATCCGCATCGCGCCGGCCTCCGCGTACAGTCCGGGCGCGAAGGTGCGAAGCGTGTGCACCCGCCCTCCGACCCGGTTTTGCGCCTCGAGCACGATCGGCTCGTGCCCTTCCCGGCGTAGCTCGTAGGCCGCGACGAGCCCGGCCATGCCGGCGCCGAGCACGAGCACGCGCTTCGGCGTCTGGGGCCGGTGCTCGAGGCCCTCGGCCGGCGTGGCCAGGACCTCGTCGGAGACGCGGGCAGCGTCGAGCGGCGCGGGCCCGGGTTCCCCGGTGGGCGGCTCGTACGGGTCGCGGGTCACTCGAGCGGCGCCATCGTCAGCCCGAGCTCGCCGAGCTGGGCCCAGTAGAGCTCGGCGTGCTCGCGTTGGCCGGACCAGACCACTGCGAGGCCAGCTCCGTGGATCCTGTCGGCGAGGCGGAGCCCCTGGTCGTAAGAGACCCCGGGGAGCACGCTGGCGAGTGCCATCGCGACGCCCTCGAACGTGTTGTGGTCGTCGTTCAGGACGATCACGCGGGACGGCCCCCCGAGGCCCGTGCCCGTGCCGCGCCTCGTCCGGGTCCTCGTCGGCGTCCCGGTCGCCGCGCCAGCCGAGCTCAACGGGCGGCCCGCGCGTGGAAATGCCGAGTGCGTGTCATGAGATTCGCTTTTGCCAGATCGGTCGGTCGGCCGATTCTAGGTCTTACACCCCGTAGCGAACGAGGCACTGCGCCCCGTCGGTGGTCGTCATTTTGACGACGCCTCGCTGGGACTCGCTCCGCTGCGAGTGCCCGTAACGTCCGCCGGGCCGTCGTCCACGCCATACTGCGGCCTCATGGCCATGCTTTTGCGGCGAGGCGGCACGAGGCAGCGCGCGACGGCTGCGGCCGTGGCCCTCGCCGCGGCCGCGCTGATCACTGGTGCCCTCGCCGCCCGCGGGGGCCAGGCGGCCCCGCAAGCGACCCGCCCGAACGTGATCGTCCTGATGACGGACGACCAGGACTCACGCTCCCTCGCGGTGATGACCCGGGTCCAGCGACTGCTCGGCGACGAGGGCGTGACGTTCGACTCGAGCTTCGTCTCCTTCTCGCTCTGCTGCCCCTCGCGCGCGACCTTCCTGACGGGCCAGTACGCGCACAACCACGGCGTGCTCGGCAACGAGCCGCCGCAGGGCGGCTACACGAAGCTCGACAACTCGAACACGCTCCCTGTGTGGCTCAGGCGAGCCGGCTATCACACGGGACTCGTCGGCAAGTACCTGACGGGCTACGGCTACCTGAACCCCGCGACCGAGGTGCCCCCGGGCTGGGAGGAGTGGCACGGGACGGTCGATCCCTCGACGACGAGCTACTTCGGCTACACGCTGAACGAGAACGGCTCGCTCCGCTCGTACAACTTCGAGCCCGCGAACTACCAGACGGATGTCGAGGGCCAGAAGGCGGTCGACCTCGTCCGCCGGTT
>JACDAS010000043.1 GCA_013695295.1 Actinomycetota bacterium
CGACAATTGCTCCGAAGAGCTCTTCCCGCCGTCGCGGAGAAAGCTGCTTCGAGTCGTTGAGGAGCGCTAGTGGGCGAACGCGATGGTCGCGGAGGCAGTCGTAGTCGAGCAGGACACCCGCCACGACGAGCGGGCCTGCAAGGGACCCCCGGCCGGCCTCGTCGGCTCCCGCCACGTAGCGCGCACCGAGCGCGCGATCGAAGCGGAGGAGCCTCTGCCCGGTGGAGCGGCGCACAGGTCCGAGGATAGCCCGGCCGTCGGCGCTACCGGCACCGAGCGTCGAGAAAGTCACATCCCGGTTACACGGGAGCGCAAAGCGTTTGCCTCTCGGACGCCTACCGCTTCTCGCGAACGCGCGCCTTCTTGCCGACCTTGCCGCGGAGGTAGTACAGCTTGGCGCGGTTCACGTCACCGATCGCCTGCACCTCGATCTTGTCGATCTTCGGGGAATGCAGCGGAAACGTCCGCTCGACTCCGACGCCGAAGGACTGCTTCCGTACGGTGAAGGTCTCGCGCGCCCCCGGGCCCTGGCGCTTGATCACGATCCCCTCGAAGACCTGGATCCGCTGCCGCTGCCCCTCGATCACGCGGAAATGCACGCGAACGGTGTCCCCTGCCTTGAACGTGGGCAGATCGGGACGCAGCTGCCGCTGCTCGAGTGACTCGATCACCTTGCTCATACAAAGAGGTCCGCAAAGCGGGCCGGAGGCAATCCTACCGAACGAGGCCCGCGCAGAGCCTCCGGCTATCGCCGGAGGCCTGCACGCTGAGAATTTTCAGGCCTTGAGCGTGCAGCGGAGGCCGCCGAAGGCGGCCGGAGTCTGCGCGGGTTCCAGCAGCCCGCGCAGACCCTCGGCCTTCGGCCGAGGCCTGCACGCTGAGAAGGTTCAGGACTTGAGCGGGCAGCCGGAGCTGCGCGGCTCCCTTCATAGCGTGCAGCGGAGGCGGCCGAAGGCCGCCGGAGTCTGCGCGGGCCAAGCGCCGGCCCCAACGGGGCCGGCGCGCCTAACGAAACCCGATCCGGTTCGGCGGCCAGTAGACCGCGAAGACCTCGCCGATCAGGTTGGCTCGGGGGACGGCCCCCCACTCGCGCGAGTCACAGGACTGGACGCGGTTGTCGCCCATGAAGAAGTACCTCCCTTTCGGGATCGTCTGCGGCGGGACGGTCCGCGTGTCGCGCCTGCCTCCCTTGACGTAGGGCTCGGCCAGGCGCTTGCCGTTGATGTAGACGAACCCGTTTCGCTCCTCCCAGGTCTCGCCGGGGAGCGCGATCAGCCGCTTGACGAAGGTGCCCCCCGCGCCGCAGCGCTCCACGGCGAGAGCCGGGGTTGTGAAGACGATGATGTCGCCACGACTGGGCTCCTTGAAGTGGTATCCGAACCGGTTGGCCAGCACTCGATCGGAGAACCGCCCCAGGCAGCCGTTCGCCGGGCGAGCGCAGTGGAGCGACGGCTCCATCGAGGAGGAGGGGATCCGGTAGGGGTTGACCACCCAGGCCTTGATCGCGAGCACGATCGCGATCGCTCCGACGATCGTCACGACCCAGTCGATCCCCACCCGCCAGGGCCTCGGCAGCCCGCGGGTCATCCGGTCGACGGGGTTCCAGGAGCGGCGCCCCGCCCGCGCGCGCTGCTCCGGTCGCCCGTCGAGGCCCTGGACGCCCGGCGCCTCGGGCCGCACCGCGCCCACGGCCCCCTGGGCGTCGTAGCTGGCGCGGCGGTCCGGGTCGCCGAGCACGCCGTAGGCGTCGTCGACCTCCCGCACGCGATCGGCGCCCCAGGGCGTCCCGGAGTCGGTGTCGCGGCGGAGCTGGCGGTAGGCCTCCGCGATCTCGCCGCTCGACGCGTCCTGCGGGACCCCGAGGACGCTGTAGAGGTCTCTCACGGCGCGCTCCGCAGACGCGTCTGCTCGCGCCGCCATTCGTCGATCCGGCCATGGTCGCCCGAGAGCAGCACCTCGGGTACCGCCCAGCCGCGAAAGCTCGCCGGGCGGGTGAAGTGGGGGTGCTCGAGACCCCCCTCGAACGCCGCGGAGAAGCTCTCGTGCCGCGAGGAGGCGTCGCTGCCGAGCGCGCCCGGGAGCAGCCTGGCGATCGCGTCGACCAGCACCATCGCGGGCAGCTCGCCGCCGGAGAGGACGTACGGCCCGACGGAGACCGCGTCCGACGCCAGGTTGGTGACGATCCGCTCGTCGAACCCCTCGAAGCGCGAGGAGAGGAGCGTCAGACACTGCTCGCCGGCGAGCTCCTCGACGAGCGCTTGGTCGAGCTGGCGGCCCTTCGGCGTCAGCGCGACGACCCGGTGGTCGGGTGGCCCGCCGTAGACCGCGTCGAGCGCGGCCGCGACCACGTCGACTCGCAGGAGCATTCCCGCACCGCCGCCGTAGGGCTGATCGTCGATCTGGGCGGCGCGCAGCGGGGTCGTGTCGCGGTAGCTGAAGAGGCGCAGCTCGAGCTCGCCGCCGAGGACGGTCGCGACCGGGCGCTGCTCGCAGAGCCATGCGAAGGCGTGCGGAATCAGGGTGAAGACGTCGAGCCGCAAAGGAGGTACGAGGTTACCCGGGCTCGGCGAAGCCGCGCGCGACGAGGATCCTGCCTGCGTCCAGGTCGACCCGTCGCACGCACTCCTCCACGAGCGGCAGGCGGAGGCCGGACTCGAGCTCGAGGACGTCGTTCGCAACACCGGGATCGACCTCGCGGACGAAACCGAGCTCCCGGCCCCCCTCCTCCTCGACCGCAAGCCCGCGGAGCTGGAAGACGTAGTAGGAGTCGGGCTCTGGCGCGGGCAGCTCGGATCGCTCCACCTCGAGCGGCGTCCCGCGGGGGACCCGGCGGTCGAGGCGGATGACGACGCGCCCGCCGGAGCGCTTCGCGGCTGCGACCCGTGCAGGCTCGCCGGCTGCGAGCAGGGTCGCGCCGAGGGCGAAGCGGCCCGGATCGGCGCTCGCGTGCTCGACGACGAAGGAGCCGTCGAGCCCGTGCGGGCGACCGACCCGGCCGACGGCGACGCGAGCCGGCGTTCCGGCAGAGTCAGTCAACGATCTCGAGTGAGACGCGCTGCCTCGACCGCGCCGCGCTGGCCCGCACGACTGCGCGCAGGGCGCGCGCGATCCGCCCGTGCCGTCCGATCACCTTGCCGACGTCGTCCGCGCCCACCCGCAGCTCGAGCACGATCGCGCCGTCCCGCTCGACCTCCTCGACGCTGACCGCGTCAGGATCGTCGACGAGCCGTCTGGCGAGGTATGTGACGAGCTCAGCCTCGCTCGACATTTGCCGCCTTCAGCAGGCGCGCCACCGCTCCGGAGGGCTGGACACCCTTGCCGAGCCAGTCCTTGACCTTCGCCTCGTCGAACTCGATCGTCGAGGGATCGGTCTGGGGGTTGTACCGCCCGACGATCTCGATGAACCTGCCGTCGCGCGGGGAGCGCGAGTCCGCCACCACGACCCGGTAGATCGGGTTCTTCTTCGACCCGACGCGGGTCAGCCTCATGCGTACAGCCATCTCCTGCCTTTCTCGTCTAGACCCTAACTAGCGCTTCCCCGCGACGCCGGGAAGCGCTGGGAGCTTGCCCTTGCCCATCTCCTTCATCATCTTCGCCATCTGCTTGCGCGCGCCGAGCAGCTGGTTGACCTGCTGGACGCTCGTCCCGCTTCCCTTCGCGATCCGTAGCCGCCGCGAGCCGTCGATCACGTGAGGCAGGCGGCGCTCCTTCGGAGTCATCGAGAGGACGATCGCCTCGACGCGGGCCAGCTCCCGCTCGTTCACCTCGAGGCCCTGAAGCTGCTGGCCGAGGCCGGGGACCATTGACAGGACGCCCTTGAGCGGGCCCATCTTCCGCAGCATCCGGTAGCTCGTCAGGAAGTCGTCGAAGGTGAACTCGCCGGTACGCATCCGCCGCTCGAGCTCCTCCTGCTCCTCCTCGGACGCAGCCGCCTCGGCCTTCTCGATCAGGCTCAGGACGTCCCCCATCCCGAGAATCCGCGACGCCATCCGGTCGGGGTGGAAGTACTCGAGCTGGTCGAGCTTCTCGCCGACCGAGACGAGCTTGATCGGCTTCCCGGTGACCGCCTTGACGGACAGGGCCGCTCCGCCGCGCGCGTCGCCGTCCAGCTTCGTCAGGACGATCCCGTCGAAGGCCACCCGCTCCTGGAACGCCTCGGCGACGGCGACCGCCTCCTGGCCGGTCATCGCGTCCAGGACGAGCAGGACGTTCGTCGGCCGGGCGACGTCGCGTACGTCTGCGAGCTCCTGCATCAGCGCCTCGTCGATCTGGAGCCGGCCGGCGGTGTCGACCACGACGACGTCGCACCCGTCGGCACGCGCGCGCTCGAGCCCCTCGCGCACCGCGAGCACCGCGTCGCGGCTCTCGCGCTGGGCATACACGGGGATCTGGATCTGGCGGCCGAGCTGCTCGAGCTGGTCGATTGCGGCCGGCCGCTGGAGATCGGCCGCGACGAGTCCGGGCGCCTTGCCCTCCTTGCGCAGGAGGAGCGCCAGCTTGCCCGCCGTCGTCGTCTTTCCGGAGCCCTGCAGGCCCGCGAGCAGGATCACCGTGGGCGGGCGCGGCGCGAAGGCCAGCTTCGAGTCGCCGCTGCCCATGAGGGCCGTCAGCTCCTCGTGCACGATCTTCACGACCTGCTGGCCCGGCGTCAGGCTCCTCAGCACGTCCGCGCCGACCGCGCGACCTCTGACGCGGCCGACGAAGTCCTTCACGACGCCGAAATTGACGTCCGCCTCGAGCAGCGCCAGCCTGATCTCGCGCATCGCCCGCGAGATCGCCTCCTCGTCGAGCCGGCCCCGCTTGCGGAGGTCTCCCAGGGTCACCTGGAGCTTGTCGGAGAGCGAGTCGAACACGGCCGGGAAGTCTACTGGCGCCGTTTCGCCGCCCCGGAAGCCGGTTAGAAGCCACGTGCTCCAGTCTTCGACCCAGGAGGTATCGAGATGGCGAACGTCGCAAAGGTGGTCACGATCATCGGCTCGTCCCCGGACGGGTTCGCCGAGGCCGCGGCGGCGGCCGTCGGGGAGGCGTCGAAAACGCTGCGCGGAATCACGGGCGCGGACGTCCTCTCGATGAGCGCCGAGGTGTCCGGCGACCGGATCACGACCTACCGCACGACCGTCAACATCGCGTTCGCGATCGAGCGAAGCGGCGGCGAGGGCCGCTCGAGCGGGACGTAGCTGGTCGATCGTCAGGCGCGGCCGGCCTCACGGCCGCTCAAGGGCCTGTCCGGAAAGTGTGCCGGGCTCCTGCCGCACGATCAGCGGCGCGCTGCGGCGTCCTCACTCGCCCCAATCTGCCCACAGATTGGGACTCCCTGCGTCCTTGCAGCGCTTGTTCCCGCATGGCATGAGCGACAGCCCCCTTCCCGGACAGGCCCTCAACCCTGGACGAGCGCGCGGGCGAAGTCGCCGGGGTCGAAGGGGCGGAGGTCATCGAGGCCCTCCCCGACTCCGATCAGCTTGACCGTCAGCCCGAGCTCGTAGGCGACCGGGATCGCCACGCCCCCCTTTGCCGAGCCGTCGAGCTTCGTCAGGGCCACCGCGGACACGTCGACCGCCTCGCCGAAGCGGCGCGCCTGCTGCAGGCCGTTCTGGCCGGTCGTCGCGTCGAGGACGAGCAGCGTCTCGTGCGGCGCCCCGTCGAGGCGCGCTGCGATCACCCGGCGGATCTTGGCGAGCTCCTCCATCAGCCCCGTCTGCGTGTGGAGGCGCCCGGCGGTGTCGACGATCACGACGTCCCGGGCGCGAGCGCTCGCGGCCTCGATCGCGTCGAAGGCCACCGCGGCGGGATCGGAGCCCCGGCGCGAGCCGACGAAGTCCGCATTCGCCCGCTCGGCCCAGATCTCGAGCTGCTCCTCGGCCGCGGCCCGGAAGGTGTCCGCGGCGGCGAGGAGGACCGAGAGGCCGTGCTGCGACAGGCGGTGAGCCAATTTGCCGATCGTCGTCGTCTTGCCGGTGCCGTTGACCCCGACGACGAGGAGGACGCTCGGGCTGGCCTGGACGTGGAGGATGCCCGGGTCGCCGAGCAGGACCTCAACCTCCTCGGAGAGTGCCTGGTTCAGGTCGATCGACGGACCCCGCGCCTCGAGCCGCCGCACGAGCTCGGCCGTCGACCGGACCCCGACGTCGGCGGCGATCAGGGCCTCCTCCAGGCGCTCCCAGGAGCCCTCGTCGCCGGGGTCGAAGGCAGCGGCGGCGAGCTCACCCGTGAGCGCGCGGCGGCTCTTCGAGAGCGAGTCTCGAAGCCGCGAGAAGAGGCCCCGCCGCTCGTCGTCGCTCTCCGGAGGGCCCCCCTCGCGCCCCAGCAGCTCGCTCCAGCTCCGCGCCATCGGCGCTGAACGTTAGCCTCGGTGAGTGGCGAGCTGGGAGACGGTACGGACGCTCGCGCTGGCCCTTCCCGACGTCGAGGAGGGGACGGCCTATCGTAGGCCCGCCTTTCGGGTCTCGGGCAAGGTCTTCGCCTGCGAGAGCCCCCACGTCGCCGCGGCGCTCGTGGTGTACGTCGACCCCGAGGAGCGCCCGCTCCTGCTCGCGTCGCGGCCGGCTGCCTACTTCGTGACCCCGCACTACGAGGGGCATCCGCTCCTGCTCGTCCGGGTCGAGGCTGTCGCCGACGACGAGCTCGAAGAGCGTCTGACGGACTCCTGGCTTCTCCGTGCGCCGACCCGGCTGCACGGGGCGCTTGGCAGCGACTGAGGGTTAGGCGCTCGCTGCGGCCGGCTCCGCCCGCGGCAGGCGGCGTGAGACGATCTGGGAGACCCCGTCCGCGCCCATCGTGACTCCGTAGAGCACGTCCGCGGCCTCCATCGTGCGCTTCTGGTGGGTGATCACGATGAACTGGGCGCGCGCGGCGTAGCCGCGGAGCAGCTCGACGAAGCGGACGATGTTCGTGTCGTCGAGGGAAGCCTCGACCTCGTCCAAGAGGTAGAACGGCGATGGGCGGGCCAGGAAGAGCGAGAAGAGGAACGCGATCGCCCCGAGGGCCTTCTCGCCCCCCGAGAGGAGCGACAGGCGGGTCACGCGCTTTCCCGCCGGCCGCAGCTCGACCTCGATCCCCGGCGCAGGCGGCTCATCGATGTCGGCCCCGTCTTGCTCGGTCAGGTGGAGGCGCCCGTGCCCGCCCGGAAAGAGCGTGCCGGCGACCTCCTCGAAGTGCGTGGCAACCGCGGCGAACGTCTCCGAGAAGCGTCGCTCGACGGTCTCCTCGAGCTCCGCGCGCAGCCCCTCGAGCTCGCGAAGGCTCCGCTCGAGATCCTCGCGCTGGGCCGAGAGATCCGCCAGCCGCTCCCGCTCGCGGTCGTACTCCTCCTTTGCGAGCGGGTTGACGCCGCCGAGCGACTCGCGCCTGCGCTCGAGCCGATCGAGCTTCGTGGCGATCTGCTCGCGATCGTCGCCCTCGGCCGGCGGGGCCCCGGCCGCCTCGAGGCGCCGGCGTGCCTCGTCGGACTCTGCCCCGAGCCGTGCGAGCTCGACCTCGATCGCGCTCCCGCGCTCGGCCGCTTCGGCGGCCCCGCGCCGAGTCTCCGCCTCGCCGGCCCCGAGCGTGCGCAGGCGCCCTCCGAGCTCGGCCACCCGGCCGGAGCCCGCGTCGACCCGCGCGCGCAGGGTCGGCTCGAAGCTCCCGGCCTGCGCGACGGCTCCCTGCAGCGCCGCGACGAGCCGCTCGGAGGCCGCGGTGAGGGGCCGGACCCGGTCCGGGTCGAGTCTCGCACCGGGCCTGACCGCTATCCCGGCCAGCGCGGCGGTTGCCTGTCGGTCTCCCTCGGCGGCGGCCGCGGCCTCTACCCCGACTTCGGCAGCCCGGTGCTCCAGCTCGTCTGCCTCCGCCGCGAGCGCCCGGCGGCGCGCCGCGAGCTCGAGCAGCACCGCCTCGGCCGTGTCCCCGGCCAGCCGGAGCTCCCCGACCTCGGGGCGGTAGCAGCGGCCGTCGAGGGTAACGGCGACCCCCCGGTCGACCCGGATCAGGTCCTCGGGTGCCACGACCCAGACGTCGTCGAGGAGGGCCTCGACCGGGTTCCCGCCGGGACGGGCCCGGACGCGTGCACCGAGCGGCTCGGCGCCCGGCACCGGCGGCAGGCCGCCGCCGGCCGGCCGGGGACGTTCGAGGATGACGCCCAGGCTCCCGAGACCCTCAGCTCGCGCCCGCTCGACGAGCTCCAGCCCCTGCGCCGGATCCGCGGCGAGAATGGCGGAGCCACGCCACGCCAGCGCGGCCGCGACCGCACGCTCGTAGCCCGGCTCGACCTCGAGCAGCGAGATTACGAGGCGCTCGCCCGCCTCGGCGAACGCTCGCGCAGCCGGCGGCAGCCCTTCGCGCTCGGCGAGTGAGAGCTCGAGGGCTTCGAG
>JACDAS010000247.1 GCA_013695295.1 Actinomycetota bacterium
TGAGTTTCTCTACGAACCGGCTCGCCATTCCCGGCGAATCATACGTTGGGACCCGGTTGAACGGCAGCGACCTCCACGACCTCGTAGCCGCCCACGCACTCGACGCGCTCGAGCTGCGCGAGCGGGAGCTGTTCGAGCGTCACCTCGTCGCGTGCGACCGGTGCCGCGGTGAGCTGGAGACGTTGCAGGAGGCAGCCTCCGCGCTCGCCTTCGACGTCGAGGGTCCCACCCCGCCACCCGAGCTGCGTGCGCGCGTCCTCGCCCGCGTCCGGGAGCAGCAGCCCGCGAGCGTAGTCCCCCTCGCTCGGCGGCGCTGGGCGGTTCCTGCCGCGGCGGCCCTTGCGGCGGCCGCTGCGGCAGGGGCCGTGGGGCTCGGGATCTGGGGGCTCTCGCTCTCGAGGTCGCTCGAGAGCGAGCAGAGCGCGCGGCGAGCCGAGGCGCGGGCGCTCGAGATCGTCTCCGACCCGGCGGCGACTCGTTACCCGCTGCGCGGGGCCGATGGGGCGATCGTCGTCACCCCCGCGCGTGCCGCGGCACTCGTCGTCTCCGGGCTCGCGGCCGCCCCTTCCGGAAAGACGTATGAGCTCTGGGTCGACCGGGGAGACGCGCCGCGCCCGGCGGGCCTGTTTCGCGGCGGCGGTGACCGCACGATCGTGGCGCTCGAGCGCCCCGTGCCGGCCGGCGCGCTGGTCTCGGTGTCGCTCGAGCGCGCCGGCGGCGTCGACCGGCTGACCGGAGCGCTGCTGTTCGGAGCCAGAGCCGCCTGAAGTCCCAGCCGGGTTGTCAGCCGACTCGCCCATGCAGAATCGCCGTTCCACGATGCCGCACGAGCCCGAGTTTCCAGCCGCAGCCCGCGGAAACACCGTGGTAGCTTTGCCCATCCCTCCGCCTCCAAGTTCCGGGCCGTTCAACCACCTCTCCGACGAGGCCCTGGTCGCACTCGTCGCCCGCGGAGACGACGACGCCCTCGCGGCGCTCTACGATCGGTTCTCGCGCGTGGCCTACGGCCTCGCGCTCCGCATCCTCCGCGACCGGGCTCTGGCCGAGGACGCGGTGCAGGAGGCCTTCCTCGCGGTGTGGCGCACCGCGGACAGGTTCCTGATCGAGCGTGCGAAGCCGAGCACGTGGATCCTCACACTCGTGCACCGGCGCTCGGTCGACCTGGTCCGCCGCGAGGAACGTCGCCGGGCCGACCCGATCGAGGTAGCTCCGCACGAGAGCGGTGCCGAGACCGCCGACGAGGTCGAGGTGCGCGCGGAACGCCGGATCGTCCAGCACGCACTCACACGACTACCCGCCGACCAGCGCGAGGCGCTCGAGCTCGCCTACTACGGCGGGCTGACCCAGACCGAGCTCGCCGAGCGCCTCGGCCAGCCGCTCGGGACGATCAAGAGCCGGATGTTCACGGGGCTGCGCCGGCTCCGGGAGCTCCTCGCCGAGGAAGGATTCGAGGCGGAGCTCTCGCGCCGATGATTGGGACCCGCGCGGACTCCGCGGCCTCCGGCCGCTTCGCTGCACGCTAAGGGCTTGGGACAAGCCGTTTGAACGTGCAGGCCTCGGCGGAAGGCCGAGGCCTGCACAGGTTCCCCTTAAGCGGCCGGAGCCGCCTCCGTTCCCCGCATGACCCCTACGCGGACTGCTCCTCCTTGAGTTGCTCGGCGGTGCCGTCGATCGTTCCGCGCTCGGCGCTCTCGCCGATCCGAATGCGCCGGGGCTCCGGCGCCCGCGGCTTCGTCACGTGCACCTCGAGGACGCCGTCGCGGTAGTCGGCGCGGATGCTGCTCTCGTCGACGCCCTGCGGAAGGCCGATCGTCCGGGAGAAGCTGCCGTAGCGGCGCTCGGAGCGGTAGTACCGCTCACGCTCCACCTCGGTTGATCGCCCGCGCTCGGCCGAGATGACGAGGGCGCCGTCCTCGAACTCGAGCGAGATCTGATCCTGGGGGATCCCGGGTAGATCGAAGGCGTAGACGATCTCGTCCTCGGTCTCCCAGACGTCGAGGGCGGGAACCCAGGTCTGGCTGGGAGCGCCGTTCGACTGGCCGGAAAGCCCGCCGAAGAGCCGTCCAAGCTCGTTCTGCAGCTGCGCGACCTCGCGGAAGGGATCCCAGCGAACAAGTGTGGCCATGATCGTGCTCCTTCTTCTTGGGAGTTCTGCTTACTCCGGCAGTATAAAACCTGAGCGCTTGATTGTCAACTCCGCTAGCCTACCATCCCAGAGCGCGATGGTCGCGGTCGCCGAGCACCTCAAAGGTCGCAACTTCACCGCGGTTCGCGACTGGAGTCCGGAGGATCTAAAGACGCTCCTCGCCCTCGCCGCCGAGCTGAAGGCGCTCCAGCGGTCGCGCGAGCCGCACCTCCTCCTGCCCGGCCGCGCCCTCGGGATGATCTTCCAGAAGCCTTCGACGCGGACGCGCGTCTCGTTCGAGGTCGGGATGTCGCAGCTCGGAGGGACAGCGCTCCACCTCTCTGCCTCGGACCTCCAGCTGGGGCGCGGCGAGACGCTGAAGGACACCGCGATGGTGCTGTCGCGCTACCTCGACGCGATCGTGATCCGGACCTTCGCGCAGGCCGACGTCGAGGAGCTCGCGCGACACTCGCGCGTTCCGGTGATCAACGGCCTCACGGACGCCTCGCATCCGTGCCAGGCGCTCGCGGACCTGATGACGATCCGCGAGCGCCTCGGTCGGCTCTCCGGCGTCCGCGTCGCCTACCTCGGCGACGGGAACAACGTCTGCGCGTCCCTGATGCTCGCGGGAGCGAAGTTCGGCATGCGCTTCGTCGCGGCGACCCCGATGGCCTACCGGCCCGAGCCCGCGACGGTCAAGCTCGCGATGCGGGTCGCCGTCCAGTCGGGCGGCACGGTCGAGCTCACGGACGATGCGCGCGCCGCCGTGCGCGGCAGCGACGTCCTCTACACGGACGTCTGGACGAGCATGGGACAAGAGGACGAGCGCGAGCGGCGCCTGCGAGATCTCCGGGGGTTCGGAATCGACGAGGAACTGGTCGCCGAGGCCGGGCCGCAGGCGATCGTCCTGCACTGCCTGCCCGCTCACTACGGCGAGGAGATCACCGAGGCCGTCCTCCACGGGGCCCGCTCGGCAGTGTGGGACCAGGCCGAGAACCGTCTGCACGCACAGAAGGCGCTGCTGGCGCTGGTCGTCCGGTAGGGACCTCCGTCGCTTCTCGCCGGCCAAGCCTCTCCGTACGACCCCGCCTGCCGATGAGTGGACAGCGAAGCTTCGAGGAGCACGTGCGCCGGGCGCTCGACTCGCTGCCCCCTCGGCTCGCGGGCGCGCTCCGCAACGTGGCGATCGTCGTCCAAGACGAGCACCCCGAGGACCCCGACCTCTTCGGCCTCTACGAGGGCGTACCGCTGCCCGAGCGCGGCGACATGGCCGGTGCCCTGCCCGACCGGATCGCGATCTACCGGGTTCCGCTCGAGGAGACCTTCGACGATCCGGCGGAGCTGGAGGAGGAGATTCGCATCACGGTCCTGCACGAGCTCGCGCACTACTTCGGCCTCGACGAGGACCGGATCGAGGAGCTCGGCTACGGCTAGGAACCCGTCCTGAACGAGTTGTGATGGTCACCTTCTGGAACGTCGTCGCAGTCGTGGCCGCGGTCGTGGGCGGAGCCGTGCTCGCCCTGTACCTCTTCGGAGACTGGCGCTGACCCGCTCCGGAATGCGGGGGCCCGGGACGACGTTTGGACGGAGCATGGATACCTTGACGGAAATTAGACAGAGGATCGAGCGTGCGACCGAACGACGCGCCGAGCTGCTCAAGTCGCTCTCCCGCGGGCACGACAGCGTTCTCGCGGCCGAGCACGCCGAGCTCGAGGCTGTCGTCGCGTCGCTCTGGGACGAGCACCGCGCGGCGCGCGCCCGCCTACGGTTCGGCGACCGCGACCGGATCATCCACCGCGCACGCGCCGAAGAGCGACTCGAGCGGGCGGCGTAGACCAGCTACAAGGTGGTTGATCGGAAATTCACGCAGCGCAGCTGGTGGCCCGGACACGGCGCCGCTCACCACGTCCGGTCACGACACGTAGCGCTGCTACGCGCCGCAACCGGCCGCGGCGACCTGCTTGGTCTGGGCCATCCCTGCGGGTGCGCGAGTTTCCGATCAACCACCTAGGGCCGTCGGAGTAGCGACCGGGCCCGGCTCCGGAGAACGTGCCGCAGCCGGCCCGGGCGCAGCTCCGCGCAGAGGACGGCCGAGGCCGCGGGCCCCCGCTCGCCGTAGCGAAGCCCAGGCGTCAGAGTCTCGACGCTTCGCCAGCCCTCCTCCCGGAGCTCGTAGAGCTCCTGCTCGAAGACCGCGAAGCCGGCCTGGATGAAGAGATCTCGCCAGGACCTCGGCTCGCGCTGGATGAACCACGCGCGATCCTCGCTCTCACCCGTCGGGACGGTGACGAGCAGCCGGCCGCGACGGCGCAGCACGCGCTTCAGCTCCGAGAGCGCCGCGGGGATTCCGGCGCCGTCGTACGCCTCGGCGAGGCCGTAGACCCGGTTGTCGGAACCCACGTGCTCCAGCGTGGAGACGCAGAGCACGACGTCGAACGACCGGGCTGCGAAGGGAAGCTTCCGGACGTCGGCGACGACCCGCTCGAGCCCGGGCACCTCGGCCTCGGCGAGGTCGACCCCCGTCGGCGCCGCCGGCGCGGCGGCAAGCAGCGCGCCGAGGTAGGCGGGCTCAGCGTTGGCATACCCGACGTCGAGCACGCGCCGCTCGCCGCGGTACCGAGCGAGGACCCAGGGGATCTCGATCAGCCGTTCGTCGCTCCCGGGCGGGGCGGTCAGACCGGCCGGACGCTCACCGGCCGCGCGCGCCGCCGCCGCCAGCGCGACCCCGTCGTCGAGCGCGCGGACCCGCTCGGCTTCCGGGCTCAGGACGAGGTCGCGCAGGAGCGCCGCCCGCGAGAGCAGCCCCGCAGCGAGCCCGCGGACGAGCTCCGCTGCCACCTCGGGCTCCGGCGAGCGACGGAGCACGAGCCGGTAGGTCTCCCGCACGAAGTCCTCGTGCGGGACGGCGGAGAGCTTCAGGTGACTCGCGAGGCGGTCGTCCATCGGGTGGGCCCGCGCGTGATCATGCCCGCGGGGGCGCAGCGGGGACCCGTCGATCGACCGTGCGCCGGGCGTTAGGATGGCGCCCGAGGGGCGTTAGCTCAGCTGGGAGAGCGCCGCCTTTGCAAGGCGGAGGTCGCCGGTTCGATCCCGGCACGCTCCATTACGCTTGTGCTTGTTGTTGCCGTCTGTGATAACGCCTTGCTCCGGATCATCCCCCGAACGGGCGACCTGTTCTGACCTATAACCGCCGAGCGAGGGACTTCCCGCACACCCGAGGCGATCACCGCGCTTGCCGTGCGTGACCTCGCGCTCCTCATCCTGGCGCGGCTCACTCGCGCGCACCAGGTCAACCGCAAGAACTTCATCGCCTGACGAATGAAACCGCTCTTGCTCGCAAGAGTTTCAGCCGTGAGAGCTGCGCGGTAAATCGGCTTCGGCGAGGCGGCGCCTTGCGTTTCCAGCCGCCACCGGAGAGGATGTGGCGCATGGAGGCGGAGTCAGCTGAGTGTGACGCCGCGCGCAATCCACGCGCAGGCCGTCTGTCGCTCGAAGACGATCCATCGCAGCTGATCAGCCCGACCTGCGTCGCGCGCGCGTGCACGCTTTGAATAGAGGTGCAGCGTGATGCTCGGTGCGCTGGGCCTCGTTGCGGGGCTGGTGCTTGCCGGCGTGTTTGCCGCGGCCGGGACGGCCAAGCTGGCCGACCGTGCGGGAACACGGACGGCGGTGGCTGCGTTCGGGGTGCCCGAGCGCCTTGCGCCACTTTTCTCGTTCGTCGTCCCGCTGGCCGAGCTGACGGTCGCCATCCTCCTCTTGCCGGGACCGACCCGGCTCGCGGGCGGAGCCGGCTCGCTCGCGCTTCTCGGTCTCTTCTCCGTGGCGATCGCTCTGAGCCTTGCGCGCGGGCGCGCGCCCGAATGTCACTGCTTCGGGCAGCTGCACTCTGCGCCGGCGAGTTGGAAGACGCTCGTCCGGAACGGGCTTCTGGGCGCACTTGCTGTAACTGTGCTCGCCGCCGGCCTCGCCGGGGAGACAACGAGCGCGGTCGGCTGGCTCGGCGAGCTCGACACCACCCAGGTCCTGGCGACCGGTGGCAGCTTCGTCGCGCTCGCGATCGTCGCGGCCGGGGGCATGGCATTTCTCTCGCTGGCGCGGGCGCACGGGCGGGTTCTCCTCCGCCTCGACGCCATCGAGCGCGGACTGGCGAAGGCCGGGATTGAGCTCGAGGACGAGAGCGCCGTGCCGGAGCTTGGCCTTGCGCCGGGCACGACCGCGCCCTCGTTCGCTACCGCGGACACGACAGGCGCTTCCGTCTCGCTCGCGGACCTGCTCGAGCCGGAGCTGCCGCTGCTGCTGCTCTTCAC
>JACDAS010000037.1 GCA_013695295.1 Actinomycetota bacterium
TGGGCGACGCCCTCCTGCTCGACGTGCGGGCAGACGAGGTCGGCGAGCGCGATCACGCGGTCGTGCGCGTTCTCGACGGCGACCGCGTAGCCGGCCCACTCGAGCAGCTCGATGTCGTTCTCGCCGTCGCCGAACGCGATCGTCTCCTCGGGGCCGAAGCCGAGGTGCTCGGCGAGGAACGCGAGTCCGGAGCCCTTCGTCACTTCCGGGCTCGCGAACTCGAGAAAGTGGGGGAGGGACTTGGAGATGTGGAGGCGGCCGTCGAAGTAACCCTTCAGCCGGCGCTCGAGCCCGTCGAGCAGCTCTGGGTCGCCCACGCTGACGAGTTTCGTGGGGGGCTGCTGGAGCCAGTCGAGCAACGGGCCGACCGGATGCACGGGCAGGTGCTGAAAGCGCGCGTAGGCCTCGGATTCCTTCGTCTCGCGCGCGACGTAGAGCTCGTCGTCCACGTAGACGTTGAGCGGAAACCCCTCCGCCTCGACCGCTGCGACGGCCTCGCGGGCCAGTTCGAGGGGGATCGGCTCGTGCCGGAGGAAGCGGCCGCTGACCTCGGCTACGACTGCTCCCTGGTAGCAGACGAGCGGATCCGAGATGCCGGCCTCGAGCGCGTAGGGCCGCGCCGCGCGGAACATCCTGCCGGTGACGAGGACGGTCCGTACTCCCGCGGCGCGGGCCGAGGCGATCGCTTCGCGCGTCCGGGGGCGGAGCACGCCGTCCTCGGCGATCAGCGTCCGGTCGAGGTCGCAGGCGAGCGTCGTCGCCCGGACCGGGAAACCCGCAGGGAGCGTCAGGCTCAGGGGTTCGTCAGGAAGGCGACGAGGTCCGCCACCTGCTGATCGGCAAGCGAGGCGTACGCAGGCATCACGTTCTCCGGGAACCCCGGGGCGATGTAGGCGCCCGGGTTCTCGATCGAGACCGCCGTGTACTCCTCGACCGATCCCTGGTTCGCCGCCTCTGCGTGCTTCGCGAGCTCGTCGAGATTCGGACCGACGCTCGCCTTCGAGCCGGCCGGCGTGTACGTGTGACATCCGTTGCAGCCCTGCGAGGCGAAAAGCGACTTGCCGTCCGAGGCATCACCGTCACCCGTGCTCCCGCCGGTGGAGGGAAGCGTCCCCTCGACCGTCCCGGCTGTGGGAGCGACGACCTCCGACCCGCCGCAGCCCGCGGCGCCGAGGACGAGCAGAAGCGCGATCAGGGCGACGCGTCTCACGGCGGCTGAGTCTACTCAAGCAGACGTTGTAGACGTGACCGAAAGCCGCTCCCAGCTCCAGAGGGCGGTACAGGCAGCCGAGCCGTAGCCGAGCGCATCGAGTGGGCTGTCATTCACGACGAGCGACACCGCCAGCGCAACGAGGACGGCGTCGCGCACGGGACTCCGCGGCCGGCGAAGGGAGAGGAAGGCGAGGCCGGAGAGGCCGATCAGGGCGAGCAGCGCCGCGTGGGGAGAGGCGAGGCTGTCGACCGAGAGGTCGGCGCGGCGCGTCAGGTCGTGCCAGAGCTCGCCTGGGCCGCCGCGCACAGCGCGGGTGACGTGGCTGTCGCCGCCGGTCGCGGCGTCCAGCGCTATCACGGCGACCGAGAGCGCGACGACCGCCGCTACTCCGACGGCGAGGCGGCGAGGGGTCGCCTCGACCCGCAGCAGCCTCGCGGCGAGCACGAGGAAGCCGGCGGCGAGGACGAGCAGGCCGCCGCCGTCCGCGCCCGTCCAGCTGAGCCCGACCGTCGCCGCCGCAAGGACAGCCACGGGAAGCATGGCGCGCCGCCCGAGCAGCGCCGCGCCCAGGAGCGCCGGCACGAGCAGCAGCGTCTCCTCCCTGTTCGGGACGCCGTAGAAGCGGCCGCCGTCCTCCGCGCGCGGACCGAAGGCGGAGAGCGTGTGCAGGTCGGTCCGGATCGCGAGGATTCCGAGCAGGAGGGCGAACGGCGCGAGCAGTGCGGCGGCAAGGGCGCGGCGGTCACAGCAGCCGGCGGCGGCTACGACGGCCCCGGCGGAGGCGGCGGCAGCGACGCAGATCACGGTCGCCAGCGGGTCGGAGACGCCGAGCCACGCGAGCAGGACCGCCGTGACGAGGGCCAGGGGCGCCGATAGGAGTGCCGCGCGGCCGAGCAGAGGCAACCGCAGCAGGAAGGCCATGGTCGCGAGCAGGAGGACGAGGCCGACGAGCACCCCCGCGGCGGGCGCGCGCGCGGCGGCCGCGTCCCGTAGGCGTCCGTCGAGGCGCGCCACCTCTCCGGCGGCGTCCGTCGAGGCGCGCGAGCGCAGCGCGAGCGGCTTGAGGTCGGCGGGAGAGACGAGGCCGGGAATGCGGGTCCCAGCGGAGAGCAGGAGCCCCTGGTAGCGGCCGCCGAGCACGATCATCCGCACGCGGGAGGCTCTGGCACGCCGCTCCAGCAGCACCTCGACAGGGCAGGTCTCTCGCGGACAGGGCCGGGGTCTGACCTCCGCCGGGCGCACGAGCAGCCCCAGACCGCCACCGACGATCGTGCCGAACTGGCCGGGCGTCACGAAGCGCACGGACACGCCCTCCGCCGCGCGCGCCGGAGTCGCCGCCACCAGCGCGGCAAGGGCGCATCCCGCAGCTACCATGAGGCAGAACCTTCCGACGCCCAAGGGGACGATTCTCGATGAAACGCAAGGCATACGGCCGCGACGCCGGACTCTCGATGCGAATGGTCGGCACGACCTTCATGCTCGGCCTGCTCTACGTCGTGTTCGCGGTCGTGCTGTTCCAGATCCTGAGCGTCGGGCTCGTCCCGATGCTGCTGATCGTCGTCGGCATGGCGCTCTTCCAGTACTTCATGTCCGACAAGCTCGCGCTCAAGGCCTCCGGCGCGAAGATCGTCTCTCCGGAGGAGGCCCCGGCCCTGCACCAGATGGTCGACCGGCTCTGCGCGATGTCCGACCTGCCCAAGCCTCGGGTCGCCGTCATCGACACGGACGTCCCGAACGCGTTCGCCACCGGCCGGAGCCCCAAGCACTCCGCCGTCGCCGTGACCCGCGGCCTCTGGGAGCGGCTGGAGCCCCGCGAGGTCGAAGGGGTGATCGCCCACGAGCTCTCTCACATCGCGAATCGCGACGTCCTGATCATGACCCTGGCGAGCTTCTTCGCCATGCTCGCGGCGATCCTGACCCGCTTCGGCATGTACGCCGGCATGTTCGGCGGCGGCCGGAACCGTGACAGCGGCCCGCCGGTGTGGCTGATCGTGATGGCGGTGTCGATCATCACCTACGCGCTCAGCTTCGTTCTGATCCGGATGATCTCGCGCTACCGCGAGTTCGCCGCTGACCGGGGTGCGGCCGTGATGACGGGAGCGCCCGAGTACCTCATGAGCGCGCTGAACAAGATCGCCAGCGGCATCGCGGCGATCCCGCAGCGCGACCTTCGCGAGGTGGCCGGGATGAATGCCTTCTTCATCGTGCCGACGAACTGGCGCTCCTCCATCTCCGAGCTCTTCGCGACGCACCCGCCGCTCGAGAAGCGGATCGCCCGGCTCGCCGAGATCTCCCGCGACATGGGAAAACCGGTTCTCTAGGAGGGCCTGTCCGGGAAGGGGGCCGCCGCTCATGCCGTGCGAGAAGCAAGCGCTGCAAGGACGCAGGGAGCCCCAATATGCGGGCATATTGGGGCGACTGAGGACGCCCCAGCGCGCCGCTTATCGCACGGGATGGGCCCGGCACACTTTCTGGATAGGCCCTTAGCAAGTGGGCCTCGGAGACGTCCTCTTCGGGCGGAGGAAGCTCAAGGAGGCCTCACGCGAGAAGCTCTTCGCGATCTCGACCGCGCGCATCACGCTCGAGTCCGAGCTCGGGCTAAAGCCGGTTGCTGCGGCCGTCTGCTTCAAGCCTCTCTCGGCGGGAGAGTTCGTGCGCGCCGAGAACGAGCTGCAGGAGCTGCTCGGGAAGGTGGCGCAGGAGTCCGGCTCGCGGCTCGAGCGCCGAAGCGACCAGTTCGGCTACGAGTGGATCGTCCTCCGCGACGAGGACTTCGAGGACCTCGTCACCTCGGCGCACCTGATCGGAGAGGAGCTCCAGAGCCGCGGCTTCGGGCCCCAGCTGCTCGCTGCGGTCTTCCGGTTCGAGGGCGATTCGAACCCGGTGTTCTGGATCTACGGCTACAAGCGCGGGGCCTTCTGGCCGTTCGTCCCCACGGGCGGCGAGCAAGAGCGAGACAACGCGCGCGAGCTGGAGCTGAAGGCCAAGCTCGAGCGCGAGCTCCCGATCGAGCCCGACCTCTCGCGTTGGTTCGGCGTGTTCGACGCGCCGCTCTGAACCGAGCCCGCGGGCGCCGACGCCCGCGGAACCAGGCCATTCTTCCTCTGACACTCCTCTGACACCCCTCCGAGGCGTGTCTGACACCCCCCCGAGGTGTGTCAGAGGTCGGGGGTGGACTACCGGCACGAAAGAGACGAGGCCGCGGGAGCCGCCGCCCGGCGGCTCCGGCGGCCAGAGAGAGCCGCTACTCCGCGGGGAGATCGGGGATGAGCCCGTCGCCCGAGAAGAGCTCTTTCGCCTCCTCAAGGCTCAGGTCGCTCGGCGGGATGATCAGGTCGGAGGGACTGAGGTCTCCGTCGTCGAGCGGCTCGCCTCCGGACCGGACGCGCGCCGACATCTGTTCGAGCAGCGAGCGGAGACGATCCTCATCCCCGCCCTCGACCGCCGCGATCCCCTCGTCGTCCAGCTCGTTCAGCCCGGCGAGCAGACCGTCGTCGACCCGGTACTGCCCTTCTCCCATGAGCCGGACGATCACTGGGCCGTCCCCTTCGCGGCGGGGTCGAGCTCCTTCGGCGCGGCGCCGGGCCCGAGCTCGGCCTTGAGTCGGGCGAGATCGGTGTCGACCTCGCTCTGCGACGCCAGGGCCGCGAGCTCGCGGTCGAGCTGAGTCGAGCCGTCGGAGGTGAAGTCATCGAGCGTGCCGGCCTCGACGAGCTCCTCGACGGCCGCCGCGCGCGCCGTCATCTGCTCGGTCTTGTCGCGCGCGCGCTGGATCGCGAGCCCTGTGTCGGCCATCTGCTCGCCGATCCCCGACGCGGCCTCGCCGATCCGCACCTGCGCCTCGGCGGCCGAGTACTGCGCCTTGATCACTTCCTTCTGCGAGCGGAAGGATTCGATCTTCGCTGAGAGCTGTCGCTCGGAGGCGACGAGCTTCTCCTGCTGGGCCTCGAGCCCCTGAACCTGGGTGTCGAGTCCCTGCAGCTGCTGCTGTACCGCGGACTTCCGCTCCAGAGCCACCCGGGCGAGATCCTCGCGACCGCTCGTGAGCGCGGTGCGCGCCTGCGTCTCGAGCTTGACGACGCTCCCCTCGAGCTGGTCTGTCTGCAGCTGCAGCCGCTTCTTCGCGGTGACGACGTCGGCGACGCCGCGCTTGACGTTCTGGAGCAACTCGAGCTGCTTCTCGTACGAGTAGTCGAGCATCACGTTCGGGTCCTCGGCGCGGTCGATCAGCTTCGAGAACTTCGCCTTGACGACTGTCGAGGCGCGTGACATCAAACCCATCTGTCCTCCTCCTCGGGATGAGCCGGTTAGCCTACCCACCGCGAGCGGCGGAGCACCGATCCGGAGTCGAGATCGCCGTCGCCGCGTCGGACCGCGACCCTCGAGACCGTTCAGCTAGCGGTGAGGGCGCGCTCGCTCACGGCCGGACAGCGGCCTTGAGCAGGTCCCGCGGCGGGTCGGCGAAGAGTGCGGCGACTCCCTCGAGCGGGACGTCGTGGGTGACGAGGCGCTCCCACGGGTACGCGGCGCTCGCGAGGAACGCCAGCGCCGTCCTCACGTGGCGAGGCGTGTGGTGGAACGAGCCGCGCAACGTCAGCTCCTCGTAATGGAGGCGGTAGGAGTCGACGGCGAGCTCCGTCCCCCGCTCGCGGCCGCCGAAGAAGACGACGGTCCCACCCGGTCGAACGAGCTCGAGCGCACGGCTCCACGACTCCGCAGTCCCGGCCGCCTCGATCACGACATCCGCTCCGTCGCCCGGGCCGGTCGCGCCACCGAAGAGCAGCGGCAGCGCCTGCCGCTCGGGTCGGCCGCCGACGGCGACCGGCCGAGCGCCGGCGTCCGCGACGCAGGCGCAGAGCATCAGCCCGATCGGGCCGGTGCCGACGATCGCCACGGTCTGGCCGGGGCCGGCGTTCGAGCGCTCGACGCCGTGCAGGCAGCAGGCGAGCGGCTCGACCATCGCCGCGACCTCCGGCGCGAGCCGATCGGGGACGGGGAGCAGGTTCGTGCGCGCGATCCGCTCCGGGACGCGCAGGAACTCGGCGTAGGCGCCGTTCAGGAGCGGGCGATCCTCGCAGAGCGTCTCCTGCCCGCGCCGGCACGGGCCGCAGGCGCCGCAGGGGGCCGAGTTGGCGGCGACGACCCGGCGGCCCGTGGCCACGTCGACGCCGCAGAACTCGTGCCCGAACGGGCTGGGAAGCCGGTCGAGGAGAAGCGGGTGCCCGCGCCGGAACGTCTTGAGGTCGGTGCCGTCTGTGAGCGCCACCTCGACCTGAACGAGCACGTCGCCTGGCCCGGCCTCGGGTCGGGGAACCTCCTCGAGCCGAAGGTCGCCGGGCCCGTGGAACCGCAGCGCCCTCACCGCGGCCACCGTACAGGTGGCGCGAGTACGATCTCGGTCGTCCGCTCACCAGAGGAGGTACTTCGATGACGGTCAGTCCGATACCCGAGGGCTACCACACCCTCACGCCGTACCTCGTCGTCGACGATGCGCCCGCGGCGATCGACTTCTACACGCGCGCGTTCGGCGCCACCGAACAGGTGCGCATGCCCATGCCGGACGGGAAGGTTGGCCACGCGGAGCTTCGAATCGGCGACTCGCTGGTCATGCTCTCGGACCCCATGTCCGGCGCCGCCACGAAGGCGCCGAAGGAGCTCGGCGGGACGACCGGCAGTGTCTTCATGTACGTCGAGGACGTCGACGCCGCGTTCGAGCAGGCGGTGGGAGCGGGAGCGACCGTGACCATGGCGCTGGAGGACATGTTCTGGGGCGACCGCTTCGGAACGCTGACGGATCCCTTCGGCCACGTGTGGTCGCTCGCCACGCACAAGGAGGATCTGACCGAGGAGGAAATCGCCGAGCGCGGGCAGGCCGCGATGGCGGCGATGGGCTCTCAGTCCTGATTCACGGCACGAAGACGACCTTGAGCGCCCCGCCGCTGCGGTAGCGACTGAGCCCTTCGGCGAAGCGCTCGAGGGGGAGCACCGTGGGTTCCGGCAGGTCGAGCGCGGGGAGTAGTGCGGCGGCCTCGCGCATCGCACCCTGCGTGGCCGAGCGCGAGCCGACGAGGGTCAGCTCGCGCCGATAGACCGGCCCTGCCGGGATGGCGCCGGCGTCGGCGAAGACGAGGATCGTCCCGCCCGGCGCGGTCGCCGCCAGCGCCGTGTCGACTCCGCCCGGCGCGCAGAGAACTGCCGCATCGACAGGGGCATCGGGCCCGCGGCCGGCGCGAGCGGGGTCGACGTCGACGGCGAACACCTCGTCGCCGCGCCGCTCGAGCACCGCCGCAAAGAGCCGCCCGATGAAGCCGTGCCCCACGATGAGGATGCGCCCGCGCGGCACCCGCGCGGCGCCGCGGAGAACGCACGCGAGCGGCTCGACCGCTGTCGCCCGCGCTGCGTCGACCCCGTGCCCGAGCTCGACCCAGGCCTGCGCGTTCGCCCGCTCCGCGAAGCCACCGGGCCTGATCGTCGGCGCGCGGAAGATCTCGCAGGTCGCCTCGTGGCCGGCCCTGCAGCGCGTGCACTCGCCGCAGGCCTGGTGGTGGACGAGCGCCACGCGCCGGCCGTCGCCCGTCTCAGCGACGACCTCGTGACCGAGCACGACCCCGGCGTGCTCGGGCCGCAGCTTCTCGACGTCCGAGCCGCAGAGCCCGCAGGCGAGGACGCGCACGAGCTCGCCGGGCCCCTCCGGCTCCGGCACGTCCGCGAGCACCGGCTGCCCCGCGTCGTCGAGAGCGACCGCACGCATGCGGCTATCGTAGGAGCCCGTGCCGATCAGGCTCCACCGCTGCAAGCACACGTGGCTGAAGAGCAATGTCGACGCCTGCTGGCGCGTCCAGAAAGCATTGAACGAGGCCGAGATCGCCTACGAGGTCGTCAAGGGGCCTGGCTCGCTCAGAAAGCGAAGCGAGGTTCTGCGCCTGAGCGGCCAGCGCTGGTTCCCCGTGATCGAGTTCGAGAGCGGCGCCGCCTACCGCGCCGAATCGAAGGAGATGGCGGAGACGATTCGCGCCGGCAAGCTCTTCGAGGAGGACGCGAAGCCCGCCGCCGCCTCGCCAATCGAGCCCCTGGCAGGCTAGACTTCCGGGTTCTCGGGGCTATAGCTCAGCTGGGAGAGCGCCTGGATCGCACCCAGGAGGTCGGCGGTTCGAGCCCGCCTAGCTC
>JACDAS010000079.1 GCA_013695295.1 Actinomycetota bacterium
GGCCCAGGCCGCGAGCACCTCCCAGGGCCCGACCCAGTCGAGCTCCTCCGCTCCCTCGAAGATGCAGATGCCGATGTTCATGCGACCCGGGCCGCCGGGGCCTCCCGGGGCTCCGAGAGGCTACACTTGGGGCCGCTCGGGGCCATAGCTCAGCTGGGAGAGCGTCTGGCTGGCAGCCAGAAGGTCGCCGGTTCGAGCCCGGCTGGCTCCACCAAAAGTGACAAGTACGAACCCCTGACCTTGGGGCTGGGGTCGCGGGTTTGGGCGCCGGCAAGGCCCTTGGCCGCCGCGGCCGAGCCGCGGCCGCCACGGGCGCCGGCAAGGGCCGCTGGGGCGGCCTGGGCTGGGTCTCCCGCCTGCCACGGCTCGGAGGCTGCAAGTTGTGCGAAGGGCTCCGCGAGTGTGTGGCCAGCGACTTCCTCGTCATCGATCTCGATGCGCTCGAAGAAGGCCTGGTTGAACAGCCGGCGCTCGGTCGGATCGCCCTGCAGGTAGGCCGCCTGGATGTTCTCGGTCAGGCTAAGTGCGAGTCGAGCGTGTCTAGGATCGCGTCCAGCGGCGACTCAGCCGACCGCGGCGGGCGGGGCACTGGGATCACTCGGCGAGTCGACGGGCTCGACGGGCTCGACGGCACCGGTATGTGTATCCCAGACGACGCCCGGCCGGGGCGGGTCGCCAACTGTGCCGGGCGCTGGATTGCGCTCGACGTACTGAATGTCAATCCGAGCGCACGGGAAGATCGCTCGCAGCTCCACCATCTCTTGGCCGGTATTACGCGTGCCGTGGACATTCCCGGCTGGGATCACGACGATGTCGCCGCCGCGCACGTTGTACGTCTCCTCACCGACGCGCACCTCCGCTTCACCGCACAGGTAGAAGATGACCTCGTCGATCTCGTGGCGGTGAAGAGGGATTGCGTCGCCGACGCCGATGTGTTCGACGATCACAGCCACGTCGGCATCGCGATCGGCAACGAGGGCCCAGGACGAGTTGGGCCTCCAGTCGTCGGGATCGCTGGGATCTGTGAGCGGCAGGAGCGGGAGGTCGCGGTGCAGGCTCATCCGCGCGACGCTCTCACACGCAGGCCTCCCGCGTCAAAGACGTGGTGGCGGCCTCGCTTCAGGCGAGTGCCGAGCGTTGGGGGCGGCGACCGTCTCAGCGACACGAATCGTTCCGCCCGCCACGGTCCCGTGGTTTGCGCAATGTCTGGTTCCACCCATCGCTCGCTAGCTCTTCGGAAGCCAGCCGTCGCGATAGCGCGCCGGCTGCGGCGGCGGGAACCGCGCGTACGCGAGCGCGCTGTCCTGCGTGTCCTCGGGCGAGCTCGCGTTGTGGCGGGCGCCGGTCCGCTGCCCTCTGAAGCAGAGTTTGGTGCAGGTTTCTGAGGCGCGGCAGCGCTGGCGCGATCGGCACGAGCGTTCGCCTCCGGTTTACGTCCGGCCCCAGCGCCTCGCCGCTCGACTGGTCGCCGCGATTCTTACCGGCGTGTAGCGGCACTAGCGCACGTCCCGTCGCCTAATAGGTCTCCCTCATGCTGCCTCATGCGGCATCCACGCGATACCAATGTGAGTGCCCGGTCTCGACGGCTAGCCTCCTGTCCGTGCACCGGCTCACCAAGGCGCAGGCCCGGCGCATCGCTGTGCGCGCGCAGCTGCTCGACGCACCCCGGCCGATCGAGCTGCTCAGGGTCGTCGAGCGGCTGACCCTGCTGCAGATCGACCCGACCGCGTCCATCGCGCCGAGCGCCGACCTGGTCGCCTGGAGTCGCCTCGGCTCGTCGTACCGGCCCGACCACCTCAAACGGGCCCTGGAGCAAGACCGGACGCTGTTCGAACTGGACGCGCTGGTGCGCCCGATGAGCGATCTCGGCCTGTACCTCGCCGGGGCGGCAGACTGGCCGAGCTACGACAAGCAGCGCGCCTGGCTCCGCGACAACGACCGTTTCCGGCGCGACATCCTCGACCTGCTCGAGAGCTCGGGTCCGCTGAGCTCGCGCGACATCCCGGACACGTGCCTCCTCCCGTGGGCTTCGACCGGGTGGACGAACAACCGCAACGTCACGCAGATGCTCGAGTTCCTGATGATGCGGGGCGAGGTCGCGCTCGCCGGGCGCGTCCGCCGGGAGCGGCTATGGGATCTCGCCGAGCGGGTCTACCCGCCCGACGTCGCCATCCCGTCGGTCGACGAGGCTGAGCGCCGAAAGAACGAGCGGCGGCTCGCCTCGCTCGGAATCGCACGGCAGAAGACCAGGGTTACGCCGATGGAGCCCGTCGCCGTCGGCGAGGCCGGCGCGCCGGCCGTGGTCGAGGGCGTCAAGGGCGAGTGGCGCGTCGACCCCGCCGCGCTCGGCGACGACTTCGAGGGCAGGACGGCGCTCTTGTCACCCTTCGACCGGCTCGTCCACGACCGCGTACGAGCCCTCGAGCTGTTCGACTTCGAGTACACGCTCGAGATGTACAAGCCCGCGGCCATGCGCCGCTGGGGCTACTTCGCCCTCCCGATCCTCCACAACGACCGGCTGGTCGGGAAGGTCGACGCCGCCGCCGACCGCAAGGCCTCCGTGCTGCGGGTCAACGCGATCCACGAAGACGTGAAGCTCACCCGCGCGATGACGAGAGCCGTGAGGGACGAGCTCGAGGACCTGGCCTCGTGGCTCGGGCTGGCTGCCGTCGAGCCGGCCTAGGACAGAGCCTCGGTCGCGCCAATCCCGGCGACGGCCGGATCTGGCTCTCTGACTGGATTTCCGGCTCTGGTCTGGCAGCGAGC
>JACDAS010000091.1 GCA_013695295.1 Actinomycetota bacterium
CCGTCGGCGCGGCAAAGGCGAGCGCCGGCGCGACCGCCTGGAGCGCGAGACCCTCCCTCTGCCCGCCGAGCCACCACGGCGCAGGCGTCACGCGGAGCGGCCGAACCGGGGTGGTCGGATACGAGCCATAGAACGTCGCGAGCTCCCGCGCGGAGGGCTCAGCGGCCCGCAGGGTCGAGGTCACCCGCGCACGCCGAAGCTCGTCGCCGAGGAGGCCCCGGGCGACCGACGGCGTCGCCCCCGCCCTTGCGAGCGCGGCGAGGTACACCCCGCGATCGCCGCCGAAGCCGGCGCTGACGACCGCGCGCTCGGCTGCGAGCAGGTCGGCCTGCGTGATCTGGACCTCGTCCTGCTCGACGAGCCTCTGGAACAGGGCGGCCAGAGCCACGTCCCGGTCGCCGGCGAGGCGCGTCAGCTCTTCGACCGCCTGCATCGAGATGGCGGCGCTCCCGAGGGTGCACTGGGCGCCTGCGGGCAGCTGATCGATCTGGCCGGCTGCGAGCGAGTCGTCGAACCCCTCGCCTGCTCGGGCCGGACCGTCGCAGAGACTCACGTCTCGCGCCCAGAGGTAGACGCACGCGGCCGCGGCCTTCTCCACGTCGCCGCTGCGGTCCGCCGAGAAGGTGCCCCACCCCCAGGACCAAACCGAGGCGATGCCGAGCTCGCGGGCGACCTGCTTCGCCGCGAGGGCCTGCCACTTGACGACGGAGTACCAGGCCCGCCCCGGCTGGAGTCCGGCTCGGCCGCCGGGGCTGTTCTGGAACCCGAGTGTCAGCCCGATCCGCGAGGACGGAATGCCCAGCTCGGTGAAGTTCGTCACGGCCTTGCGGAACGCGCGCCGGAGACTCCGGCTCGCCACGATCGGGCCCTGGCGGTTGAGGGCGGGCCCGGAGAAGTAGACCTCGGGCACGAGATCCGAGACCTCCGCAGCGGCCCGCCACCAGTCGGCTGCCGTCCCACCGGTGTACGGCGCGGTCGAGAGGAGAAGGAAGGGGCGCGCGCCGTGCCGGTTCAACTCGCGCAGGAGCGTCAGCACGTTTTCGCGATAGCGCGCGTTCGTCGCCGTCCACGGCGTCGTCGTGCCGGCACCGTTGAGCTCGTTCAACGCGATCACGGGCGTCGAGCAGGCCGACGCCTCGGCTGCCTTTGCGACCAGCCGCGCGGCGGCGGCGGGTATCCCGCCCGCTGAGGCGGGCGCCGACGGTGTCCCGACGATCGACCCGAGCCGCATCTCCCAGAAGACGGTCTGGACGCCGTAGCGCCGGTACGTCTTGGGCACGGTCGGGCCACCCTCGGTCGCGACGATGATCCCGGGCCGGCTGAAGACGTGGTAGCGAAACGAGACCGAGCCGGAGCCGAACTCGATCCACCATGGCTGCGCGTCGGGCAAGCCGCACTGGGCGGCGAGCGCCGCCTGCGGCAGTGCCATGGCGCCGGCCGCGGCCAGGGTCAGCGCGAGGGAACGAAGAATTCGGGCCACAAGGCCCTCCTGTCTACTCGTCTAAGGGCGTTTCCACCTCGGGCGTCTCCTCGGCCTCACCGGCCTCGCGGGGCTTGCCGTTCCCCTCGGCGGTCGGCTCGGGGGACCCTCCGAAGTCGATCCCCAGCGCGGCGAAGTCGATGTCGGCCGCACCGTCGGAGCCGATCTCCTCGAGCGCCGCCAGCAGGGTCTCGCGCTCGTACGACTCGCGCGGCACCTTCTCCGACGGGCCGATCTCGATCGTGCGGTAGCGCTTGAGTCCGGTCGCAGCCGGGATCAGCTTGCCGATGATCACGTTCTCCTTCAGGCCGTTCAGCCGGTCGATCTTCCCCTCGATCGCCGCGTCGGTCAGCACCTTCGTCGTCTCCTGGAAGGACGCCGCCGAGAGGAACGACTCGGTTGCGAGCGACGCCTTCGTGATCCCGAGGATCAGCGGCTCGAAGGTCGCCTCCTCGCTCTTCTCGGCTCGCATCCGCGCGTTCTCGCGGACGAGGACGACCTTGTCGACGAGCTGGCCGGGCAGGAGCTCGGTCTCCGCTGCGTTCTCGATCCGGACCTTCTTCAGCATCTGCCG
>JACDAS010000255.1 GCA_013695295.1 Actinomycetota bacterium
CGACCTAATTGAGCCCGGATCTGTCGCCAGTCGCGACGTCGGATCGCGCTTCCAGCTCACTATCTGGGTGGATGATGCGGATGCAGTCTGCGCGGAGCTTGAGACGCGCGGAGTGGCACTGCTCAACGGCCCGAAGAACCGGGAATGGGGAATGCGCACTGCCAGCTTCACCGATCCTGGCGGTCATATCTGGGAGATCGCGCAGGACCTGCCTCGGGCCGAGGGCTCATAGCTGATAGCGCCGCGTGGCGGCACGCTGAGATTCCTCTCGCGGGAGCCGCCGGCCCCGGCTGACGACTCCGAAGAACACCATCCGAGTCTAGGGTGTCACCACGCAACATTCGGCGCCTCTCTTGGCGGGCTACACGCAGAAAGCGCCGCGAGATCAGTCGAGCCGAAGCCGTGCACCGACGCAGAAACCCAACCCGCCCGAAGTCCGGAGGACTTCGGGCGGCCTATGGAGGCGGCGGGAATCGAACCCGCGTCCGCGGACGCACCGGACAGAGCGTCTACAAGCTTAGGCTGCGCTTGCAATCTCGCCCGGACGGCCGGTGCGCAACCGACCTACCGCCGGGCCAGCCCTCCTGAGATGTCGCGCCGCGGGCGAGTGGCTCTCCCTTGGCGCCGAGCCCGTTTCTGACGCCGCTACCGGCCCACGGGCCGAGGTCGGAGCGACGCGTCACCTAACTGGGTTAGGCGGCGAGTGCGAGTTCGTTATCCGCACTTGCGTTGTTTCCCGGTTTTTTACGAGGCCTCCGGGACCTCGGCTTGCAGCTCAGCCGGAGAATCGACCACGTCGAAACCAGATCGCCCCCGTATGTCGTTTCAGGCAGTCTAGCGTGGAACGACGAGCGAGCCGACTCGCCGCGCCCGGCCGTCGACCCCGACGAGCTCGAGCGTGTACCGTGCCTGCCCCCGCACGGCGGAGCGATCGAGCCAGCCGTAGCGCGCCCCCCGGGCCCGCCCTCTGGCCGGGATCAGCACGCGGTTCAGGCGGACGCGCTTGCCCTGCTGGGAGCGAAAGAGGTTGAAGCCGAGCGCTCGGCTCTCGCTTGCCGTGTGCCAGATGAGGCGCGTCGCTGCTCCAGTCCGCGCCGCCGAGAACGACGAGACCCCGACCGCGGTCGGTGGCCCGCAGATGGCGGTACCAGAGTCGCTGAACGGCACGGCCGGATCCTCGAAGCCGCTCTCGCGGACAAAGAGCCAGTCGTACGAGGTCGCATGGAGCGTCAGCTTGAGCACTCCGAAGGCCGTACTCGTCCGGATCTCGGTGTTCGGAGCGGTGTCTCCGAACGGGCGGAGACCGACCCCGCCGGTACCGACGACGAACTGGCGGATCCCGTTCGGATCGGCCTGCGCGTTCGAGTTCTGTGGGGCGAAACGCTCATAGTCGTGGTCGTGCCCCGAGAGGACGACATCCGCGCCGGCCGCGTCGAGGACGTTCCAGAAGGGGATGTAGGTTGGGTCGGATTGGTACCGCCCGGATGAGTAGCGCGGCTTGTGCCAGTAAGCCAGAATGCACTCCTTGCTCGTGGCCGCGAGGTCGGCCTGCAGCCAGATCTCCTGGAGAGAGCCCACATTGCAGCCTCCGATGAAGGTGCACTCGGAGTTGAGCGCGATCAGGTGCCAGGTGCCGAGGTCGTAGCTGTAGTACCCCTTCAGCGGATCGCCCGCGAGCGCGCCGAAGAAGGTGAAGTAGCCGCCTGCGGAGCCCGACGCGTACTCGTGGTTCCCCGGCGCGGGCCGCGAGATCGACTTGTACTGACCCCAGCTCGGGCCGTAGCTCAAGGTGTACGCGGACGCCGCGCCCTCGAAATACTGGGTGTCGCCGAGCGGCAGGACGGCGTCCACACCGGAGAGGAGCGTCGCGGTGTGGCGCTGGCGACAGAACTGCGCGGTTCCCGCCCCGCCGTTGAAGTTCTCGTCACCGGGGTCGCAGGCAATGTCACCCGCAGCCGCGATCACAGGATCGGCGGTGGGTGCCGCAAGCCTGGCCGGCGCGGCGGGCTGACCCGCGGCGGAACCGACACAGCCGAAGACGACGACCAGCGAAAGCGGGAGAATCCGGGACAGCATCACCACCTCCCCTTACCCCCACGTCAAAACTCAAACCAGGAGGAGCCATGTTCCGGAGCGCCTTGATCACCGTCGTGCTCGCCCTCGCCACCGCGGCCACCGCGCTCGCCGTCGGCGAGCCCGCGGTGCTCGCCTCCGCGCAGATCGGCCGCCTGCACGTCGTCTCGAGCGTCCAGGCGAGCCCGAAGGGCGTCGATCTCCTCGGTGTCTGGGTCGACGAGTCCTTTCCGTGCACCCAGACGCGGCTGCTCGACGTCAAGGGCTCGGTCGACTACGTGCCGTTCGGACAGAGCGGTCAGCGGGTGACGCGGAAGAAGACCATGCGCGTGGCCAACTGCGCCGAGGGCGGGCCGAACACGGGCTTCACGCTGACCGCGAAGGGGATCGGCTACGGGTGCCCGAACGGGCGCTGGAAGCCGGGCCAGTACACCTTCGTGACGGTCAGCGTCGACCATCGCAAGCGCCTCAAGGCGGTCGCGAGCGTGGGCTGGGAGAACCGCACGCCGTGCTGAAGCCCGACTCTTCTCAGCGCCTGCTCTTGAGCGCGCGCTCGATCTGGCGATCGGCGTCCCGCTTGGCGATGTCGCGACGCTTGTCGCGCTGCTCCTTGCCGCGGGCGACCGCAAGCTCGACCTTGACGCGGCCGTTCTTGAAGTAGAGCCGGGTCGGGACGATCGTCAGCCCCCGCTCGCGCACGGTGCCGAGCAGGGAGTCGATCTCGCGCCGGTGCAGGAGGAGCTTGCGCGGGCGGTCCGGATCATGGTTCGCGACGTTGCCCTGCTCGTAGGTCTGGATGCTCGCGCCGAGGAGCCACGCCTGCCCGTCGCGAATCTCGGCGTAGGCCTGCCCGAGCGTAGCCCGACCGTCCCGGAGGGACTTGACCTCGGTGCCGCTCAGGACCAGCCCTGCCTCGACCCGCTCGAGGAGCTGGTAGTCGTGCCGCGCCCGGCGGTTGTCGGTGATCAGCTTCTCGCCCTGCGGCCGCGCCATGGGTCGATTGTAGGAGCGAGCTCGACCTTGCCCTCCCATTTGCGGATCTCGACTACGCGCACCTCGAGCGCGTCGCCGAGCCTGAACGTCCCTCCGCCGCGCCGACCGACGAGGGCGGTGCCCACGTCGTTCAGCTCGAAATAGTCGCCCGCGAGGCGGCGCGCCGGGACGTAGCCCTCGAACACCTTCTCGAATCGCACGAAGAGGCCCGAGCCGATCACGCCCGTGATCTCTCCCGCGAAGGCGGCCTCCCAGCCGAGCTCGAACAGGCGGGTCTCGAGCAGCCAGGCCAGGCAGAGCGCGTCGGCCTCGTACTCGATCCCGGCCGCCTCGCGCTCCCGGGCCGACGTGAGCTCGGCGAGCGCGCCGAGGTCCTCCGGGCCCGGCTCGTCCGTCGCGCCGAGCTCGCGCAGCAGCGCCCGGTGGACGACCAGGTCGGGGTAGCGTCGGATCGGCGAGGTGAAGTGGCAGTACGCAGGGCTGGCGAGCCCGGAATGGCCGAGGTTCCGCGGGTCGTAGCGGGCCTGCTTGAGTGCGCGGAGGACGAGGGCGGGGAACGCCTCCTTTCCCCGCCCGACCCGCTCCACGTAGCCCGTCACGCGCTCGGCCACGGCCGCCGAGAGCCGGGCCGCCCCGGCCGGGCCGAGCTCACCCGGCCGCGGGGCCGGCGGCGTCGGCACCTCCAGGTCCGCGAGCTTCGCGAGCAGGAGCTCGACGGCGTGCGGATCGGGTCGCTCGTGCACGCGGTAGAGCGCCTCGCGGCGCCGGCTCGAGAGCAGGCCCGCCACGGCCTCGTTCGCGAGGATCATCAGCTCCTCCACGAGCGCGTGGGCCTGCGGCTCGCGCTCGCGCATTGCAGACTCGACCCCGCCGCGCCCGTCGAACGCGAAGACCGTCTCCCCGGTCTCGATGCGCAGCGCACCCCGCGCGAAGCGCCGTTGACGCAGCTCTGTCGCGAGCCGCTCGGCAAGTCGCAGCCCATCGGCGACGGCGGGCGGAGGCGCCTCCCGGCCCGCGAGCATCGTCTCGACCTGGCCGTAGGAGAGCCGCTCGTCGCTTCGGATCACGGAACGGTAGAAGGTCGGCTTCCCCGGCTCCAGCGCGGCGTCGAAGGGAACCTCAACCGTGACGCAGAGCCTGTCGACGTGCGGCCGCAGGCTGCACGCGTCGTCGGCGAGCTCGGGCGGCAGCATCGGCGCCACGAGACCCGGCACGTACGTGGAGAAGGCACGGGCGGCGGCGCCGCGGTCAAGCGGCGAGCCGGCCGGGACGAAGTACGAGACGTCGGCGATGTGGACCCAGGCGCGCAGCCCGTCGCCCTCGGAGCGGACGGAGATCGCGTCGTCGAAGTCCTTCGCCGTCTCCGGGTCGATCGTGAAGGTCGGCAGGTCGCGCAGGTCGACCCGGCCCTCGTAGCTCGGCTCCGGCGTCGTGTGTGGCTCGAACTCACCGCGCGCTCCCCGCTCGACGAGCAGGCCCTCGAGCACCGCCTCGATCTCGCCCGCCCGGCCGAGCACGCGCTCCAGCCGCGCCCGTCCGCGCCCGGTGGCGACGACGACGAGGTCGCCCGGCCCCGCAGCGCCCGTTCCCCTGCGCTCGACGACGAGCGGCACGCCCGGCGTGAAGAAGGGATCGCCGACGAGGAGCTTGCCGCGGCTCGCCAGCTCGACGACGACGCGGTCGCTCAGAGCCGGGGCGTCAGACCTTCAGGAAGCGCCGGACAGTCAGGCCCGAGCCGGCCGCAGCCAGCAGAAGGCCCATGCCGACGATGATCAGCGCGTTCAGCTCGAAGGCGATTGCGTGCGCGTCGTCACCGCTGTCCACGTGGCCCAGGATCGGCCCGAGCGCGAACTTCTTGCCGATCACTAGCAGGAGCACGGCGCCGAGCGACCCGGCGAGCCCGCAGAGGAGGCCTTCGAGCATGAAGGGACCGCGAACGAACCAGTTCGACGCGCCGACGAGCTTCATCACCTCGATCTCGCGGCGCCGGGCGAAGATCGCGAGCCGGATCGTGTTCCCGATCAGGAGCGTCGAGGCGACGAGCAGCAGGATCACGCCGACGAGGAAGACCGTCTCGACGATCTTGCCGACCCGGATCACCCGGCTCGCGGTCTCGCCGCCGTCCTTCACCTTCTCCACACCCGGCGGCTTGGCGCTCGTCAGGCGCTCGCGGATCACCTTCGCGTACTCGCCCTTCGTAGGCGTCACCTCGTGCGAGTGCGGGTACGGGTTATAGGGCAGCGAGTCGACGAGCTCGGGGTACTTCTTGTGCTCGATCCGGAGGGCCTCCTGCTTCGAGATGAACTCGATGCTCTTGACCTCTGGCATCGCGCGGAGCTTGCGAGCGACGGCGTTGATCTCGGTGGGCTTGACCTCCCGGGTGCACCCCACCCCGGCCGGGGTGCAGTAGTAGACCTTCACGTGGATCTCGCTCTTGACGTGGTTCGAATACGAGAGCACCCAGCTTCCGAGCGCGATCGAGAGGCCGAGCAGGAACATCCCGATCAGGACGGTCATCGTCGCGGCGACCGTCGTCGACATGCTCGCCCGGACGGAGCGAAGCGCCTCGGTGCCGATCATCCGCAACCTCATTCGGTCGCGTACCCCCCACGCCGCTCGTCACGGGCCAGCCGGCCGTCCTCGAGCGCGATCACGCGCTTGCGCATCTTGTCGACCATCTCGCGATCGTGGGTCACCATCAAGATCGTCGTCCCCGCGCGGTTGATCCGGTAGAGCAGCTGCATGATGCCGACGGAGGTGTCTGGATCGAGGTTTCCGGTTGGCTCGTCGCAGACCAGGAGCGGCGGGTGGTTGACCACGGCGCGCGCGATCGAGACGCGCTGCTGCTCGCCGCCCGAGAGCTCGTCGGGCAGCGAGCTGCCCTTGTGGCTCAGCCCCACGAGCCCCAGCACCTCGGGCACCTTGCGGCGGATCGAGTCGGAGCTCTCTCCCTGCACCTTGAGCGCGTAGGCGACGTTCTCGGCCGCGGAGCGGTCCTGCAGCAGCTTGAAGTCCTGGAACACGCAGCCGACGTTCCTCCGGAGGAGCGCGACGCGCGAGCGCTTCAACCGGCCGAGGTCCCGCCCTCCGACGAGCACTCGGCCCGAGGTCGGCTCAAGCTCCTTCAGCAGGAGGCGGATCACCGTCGACTTGCCCGAGCCGGATGCGCCGACGACGAAGACGAACTCGCCCTTCTCGATCACGAAGGAGACGTCTCGGAGCGCGGCGACGTCGGGCTCGTAGATCTTCGTGACGCTGTCGAAGACGATCATCGCCGTGCCGACCGCGGACGTGGCAGGCACCTCCGGCTCGGCGACGGCGGCGGCGGATCGGGTGTGGAGGTTCGAGTCCTGCACCGGAGTCAAAGGGGCAGCCGAGTCGGCCGGACCGGTCAACGGATTCGCCGCATTCTAGCGCACGCCCCGCTCACGAGACCCGCCCTGAGGCCTTGCCGAGGAGGTAGGCCTGGACGAAGGCGTCGAGGTCGCCATCGAGCACGCCCTGGGCGTTACCCACCTCGTGCTCCGTGCGGTGATCCTTGACGAGCTGGTAGGGGTGAAGGACATAGCTCCTGATCGCGTTGCCCCCGAACCCGGTGTCGGGTGCCTCGCCTCGCTCTTTCGCCAGCTCCGCCTCCCGTTCCTCCTCGGCACGCTCGGCAAGCCGCGAGCGCAGGATCCGCATCGCCGTCTGCTTGTTGGCCGACTGAGAGCGCTCGTTCTGGCACTGAACGACGACACCGGTCGGCAGATGGGTGATCCGGACGGCGGAGTCGGTCTTGTTCACGTGCTGCCCGCCGGCCCCGCTCGCCCGGTACGTGTCGACCCCCAGGTCGGCCTCGTCCACCTCCACGGCCGCGTCGTCCGGCAGGAGCGGGGCGACGATCACGCTCGCGAAGGAGGTGTGCCGGCGGTGCGCCTGGTCGAACGGAGAGAGGCGGACGAGCCGGTGCTTGCCCCGCTCGGCCTTGTAGACGCCGTACGCGTTCTCGCCCCGGACCGTGAAGGTCGCGGACTTGAGGCCCGCCTCCTCGCCGGGGCTCGCCTCGATCAGCTCGGTCTCGTAGCCGCGCCGCTCGCACCAGCGCAGGTACATCCGGAGCATCGTCTCCGCCCAGTCCTGGGCGTCGGTCCCGCCGGTGGCGGCCTGAATCGTGATCACGGCGTCGCCCGCGTCGTACTCGCCCGAGAAGAGCGCGTCCTCCTGGAGGCGCGCGAGCTCGCCGCGCATCGGCCCGAGCGAGGCTGAAATCTCGTCGGCCATGTCGCCGTCGAGCTCGGACAGGTCGGCGGCGTCCTGGTAGTCGCCTTGCAGGCGGCGATAGCGGTCGAGCCGTTTCGTCAGCCGTGCGTGCTCCGACGAAACCGAGGTGGCGCGCTGCTGGTCGTCCCAGAAGCCGGGCTCGCCCAGCTCCGCCTCGAGGACCGCGAGACGATCCGCTACGGCGTCGGGGTCAAAGGTAATCACGGACCCAGGCGAGCTGGGTCCTGATCTCCTCGAGCTGCTGCCCGAGCGTGAGCGTCTGCTCGGTCACGACGGAAAGCCTAGCCGGAGCGCGAGAACGGGACGCTCGGCGTCGTCTTGGGCGAGCTCGAACCCGGCTGTGCGGAACAGGCTCTCAGGGCCGGTCCACGGATCGTCCGTCCCTAGCCTCGGGAACGCCTCGACCCGACGGACGCCGAGCGCGCGCAGATCCTCGAGCACGGCCCGGAGCACCGCTCTCGCGACGCCCCGGCCTCTCTGCGCGGGAGCGACGAGCAGGCAGCTGATCGCCCACGTCCCGTCGTCCGGCCGCAGGCCGTACTGGCGCACCAGCTTCTCGAGGCGGTCGCGGGGCCACCTGGCACCAGGCGACCGGATCCCTGCCGTCGTAGGCGAGGTAGCCGTCGTACTCGCCAGCGTCGCAGAGCCATTCGCGGAGCCGTCGGTTCTGCTCGGTCGATCGCTCTCCCCAGCTCTCCCAGGTGGGGACCCACCAGGCGACGCAGCGGCACCAGCGTGCCACGGCGGCTCAGTGCTTCATTTTGAAACGAGTTCTTAGACCCGGGGGCGCTCGTCGACCCGCCGGATCCAGGCCTCGAGGCGCGGGTGGCCGTCCCCGAGCGGCTGGCGCTGGTGGAGGATCCGGTGGAACAGCTCGTCGTCGTCTGACTCCCGCATCGCGGCGTACTTGAGGAACGGGAACGCGGCGCAGTCGGCGGCCGAGAACCCGTCGCCGAAGAGGTAATCGCGACCGTCGAGAAGCTGCTCGAAGCGGTCGAGCGCCCGGGCGAGCTGGCCGGTGAGCGCCGCGATCCGAGCCTGATCGAGGCGGGGCCGTTGGAGCTCGGCCTCGAGTTCGTTCGGGGGACGCTTCCAGACCCGATCGAACCAGTCGAGGAAGAGCTCGAGCTCGGCCCGCCGGGCTCGGTCCGGAGGGTACAGAGGCGGTTCGGGCCAGTGCTGCTCGAGCCACGACAGAATCGCCAGCGAGTCGCAAACGACGGTATCGCCCACCTCGAGCACCGGGACTAGCTCCTGGCCGCTCACGCGCACCACCTCGCTTCGATCGGCAGCCTCCACCCAGATCGACTCGACCGCGAGGCGCTTGTGAGCAAGTGCGAGCGCGACGCGCTCGACGTTGGTGGAGTACCGGATCCGGTAGAGGCGCATCACGCGGGCTGGAAAAACTGTTCCATTTCCTGCACCTCCGCGTCACCCGGGCGCGCGTTTCCGGGGATAGGATCGAACGTGGGTGGTGGTTCGGGGTGGCCCCAGCGCGGGCCCGTTACGGCCTCAGGCGCCGTGACAGCGCTTGAACTTCTTGCCGGAGCCGCAGGGACAGGGGTCGTTCCGCCCCACCCGGTCGTACTCCGAGGCGACACGCTGCTTGGTCGCAACCGACGTGGCGCCGCCGCCGATCATCCCGGCCGCCACCGCGGCACCGTTCCCGCCGCCGGCCGCGGCGATCGCATCGGCGCCCGCGAGCGACTGGTGCTCGTAGGCGAGGCCGGCGCCGTTCTGCCCGTGGGCCTCCTGGAGGTCGTGGAGCTCGCCCGCGTCGTCCGGCGCGAGCTCGATGTGGAAGAGCAGCCCGACGACCTCCTCGCGGATGGCGACGCTGAGCGCCTCGAACATCAGGTGGCCCTCGTGGCGATACTCGACGAGCGGGTCCTTCTGGGCCATCGCCCGCAGGTGCACGCCCTCCCGGAGGTAGTCCATGTTCTCCAGGTGCTCGCGCCAGCGGGTGTCGACGACCTGCAGGATGATGAAGCGCTCGGCCTCGCGCATCAGCTCGGCGCCGATCTCTCGCTCCTTCTCTGCGTACGTGTCGAGCGCGTCCTCGGTGAAATCCTCGATCAGCGCCTCCCTGCTCAGCTCGGGCAGCTCGGCGCGCAGCTCGCCGGCGCTCTCGTCGTAGCCGTACAGCGCCTGCATCTGCCCGACGAGGGCCTCGAGGTCGATGCCGTCGGGGTTCTCTGGATCGGCCATGGCGTCGACCATCCGTTCGATCACCTCGGGGATCCAGCCCCGGACGACGTCCGCGTGATCTTCCCCCTCGAGCACGGCTCGGCGTTGCCGGTAGATCACCTGGCGCTGCGAGTTCATCACGTCGTCGTACTTGAGGACGTTCTTGCGCATGACGAAGTTCTGCTCCTCGACCTTCTTCTGCGCGCCTTCGATCTGCCGCGAGAGGATCCCGGCCTCCATCGGCTGATCCTCCGGCACCTTGAACCGGGTCATGATGTTGTGGATCCGGTCGCCGGCGAAGAGCCGGACGAGGTCGTCCTGCCCCGAGAGGTAGAAGCGCGACTCGCCCGGGTCGCCCTGGCGCCCCGAGCGCCCACGCAGCTGGTTGTCGATGCGGCGCGCCTCGTGGCGCTCGGTTGCGAGCACGTAGAGACCCCCCACCTCCGTGACGCCCTCCCCGAGCTTGATGTCGACGCCGCGGCCGGCCATGTTCGTCGCGATCGTCACGGCGTGCGGCTGCCCGGCGTCCTTGATGATCTCCGACTCACGCTCATGCTCCTTCGCATTCAGGACGTTGTGGGGCACGCCGGCGCGGGTGAGGCGCTCCGAGAGGTGTTCGGAGGTCTCGACGGCGATCGTGCCCACGAGCACGGGCTGGCCGATGGAGTGACGTTCCTTGATGTCTTCGACGACGGCGGCGAACTTGGCGTCGACGGTGCGGAAGATCAGGTCGTTCTTGTCCTCGCGGACGACGGCCTCGTTGGTGGGGATCTCCACGACGTGGAGGTTGTAGATCTCGACGAACTCCTTCTCCTCCGTCTTCGCAGTTCCGGTCATGCCCGCGAGCTTCTCGTAGAGGCGGAAGTAGTTCTGGAGCGTGATCGTGGCGAGCGTGACGTGCTCCTCCTGGATTCGCACGCCCTCCTTCGCCTCGATCGCCTGATGCAGGCCCTCGGACCAGCGCCGCCCCTCCATGATCCGGCCGGTGAACTCGTCGACGATCTTCACCTCGTCGCCGTCGACCACGTAGTCCACGTCGCGCCTGTAGAGCGATTGCGCCTTGAGCGACTGGATCAGGTGGTTCACGAGCTGGACGTTCCGCGGGTCGTAGAGATTGTCGAGCCGGAGCGCGCGCTCCACCTTCTCGATCGCTCCCGGCCCCGGCGAGACGGTCTTGTGCTTCTCGTCGTACTCGAAGTCGCCGATCATCTCGCCCGTCCGCTCGTGCCGCGGGATGTTCTTCGTCGGCGTTCCCTCGAGCTGCTTGGCGACCCGCGCGAAGTCGTAGTAGATCTGTGCAGCGGTCTCCGGCTCTCCGGAGATGATCAGCGGCGTCCGCGCCTCGTCCACGAGGATCGAGTCGACCTCGTCGACGATCGCGTACTCGTGCCCGCGCTGGACGATGCCCTCGAGGCTGACCGCCATGTTGTCGCGCAGGTAATCGAAGCCGAACTCCGAGTTGGTGCCGTAGGTGATGTCCGCCTCGTAGGCCTCGCGGCGGGCGGCGAACGGCATCATGTTCTCGATGTGACCGACCCGGATCCCGAGCGCCTCGTAGACGGGGCGGTTCCACTCCGCGTCTCGCTTGGCCAGGTAGTCGTTGACCGTGATCAGATGGACGCCGGTGCCCGGCAGCGCGTTCAGGTACAGCGCGAGGCTCGCGACGAAGGTCTTGCCCTCGCCGGTCTTCATCTCGGCGATGTCGCCCTCGTGGAGGACGATGCCGCCCATCATCTGCACGTCGAAGATCCGCTGGTTCGAGCTCCGCTTGCGGGCTTCCCGAACCGCGGCAAAGGCCTCGAAGAGCAGGTCTTCGAGCGGCTCGCCGTTCTCCAGCCGCTGCCGGAACTCGGCGGTCTTCCCCGCGAGCTCAACGGGTGAGAGCCGCTCGAAGTCGGGCTCGAGCGTCGCGATGTAATCGGCCTGCGCGGAGAGGCGCTTCATGCGCCGCCCCTCGCCGAAGCGAAGAGCCTTCTCGAACTTGCCGAGCTGCGGCGACATCACCCTAGAGTAGCCGCTCACAGCGGCGTGGCCGTGACCTCCCAGAGCGCCCCGGTGAGCCGTTCGGCGCGCACGACGTAGCCGTCGTGCCGTCCCGCGAGCCACTCCAGGGCGGGGACGCTACCGAAGGCCAGCTCCCCGTCGACGCGCAGCTCCCGCCGTCCCTCGTGTGCGGTCAGCTGAAGCTCCCGCCCCTCGATCCCGGGCGGGAGCTCGGCGACCCTGATCGCCTTCCCGGCGACGGCCCAGCGCCGTCCGCGCCGCACGGCCTCGGCCCGGTAGGGCGGCGCGAGCTCGGACTCGAGCGCGGCCGCGAGCGGTGCGAGCGCGCGGACGCGCGCGGCGAGCGCCTCCCCGGACAACTCCGCCTCCACGATCAGGTTGCCGTCGGGCAGGGAGACGAATGACGTCTCCTCGAGCTCGCGCTCGAGCTCCGGCGCCTCGGCAGTCACGACGGCGTCCCAGGTGCGCGGGCGGTGAAGGCCGTGAATCCCGGCCTCGCCCCAGCGTGGCTGGACGTCGTGGGGCTCGCGCGCGCGAGCGCCGAGGCCGCCTTCCCGGGCGAGCCTCTCGTGCAGCGGCTCCCGCCGGAAGAGCTTCACTCTCCTAGGAGGGCTCGATCAGGCCGTAGCCTCCGCGTCGGCGGCGGTAGACGACGTTGACGTCACTCGACTCGGCGTTCCGGAAGACGAAGAAGTCGTGGCCGACGAGCTCGAGCTGCAGCACGGCCTCCTCGGCGTTCATCGGCTTGACCGGGAACTGTTTCGACTTGACGATCGGCGGCCCACCGTCCTCGGCGGTGTCGGGAGTTCCCTGCACCTCTCGGCCCACCGGGCGCGCGGCGTGGCGGCGACGTTTCTCGCGGTAACGCTTCACCTGGCGCTCGAGCTTCTCGGTGACCTGGTCGATCGAGACCCTCATGTCGCCCGAAGCCTCGCGCGCCCGAAGGGTCGGCCCCTTCGTCCAGATCGTTGCCTCGGCGACGTGGCTCTCCGCGATCGACGGGTTTCGCTCCACCGCGAGCTCCAGCTCGATCCGGGTCGGTTCGGCGAGCTGCCGGCTCAGCTTGCCGAGCTTCTCCTCCGCGTGCGTCCGCATGCTCTCGCTGACCTCGAGATTCTTTCCTTTCACCTGGAGTCTCACGGATTCCCCCTTCTGGCCCAGTGAGAGGATCTTAGAAGCTCGAGCGCACGCCTGGCCCGGCTCCCGTTACCGAACGGCACGGGCGAACGTGACCGCGACGACCCGCCGGGCGCCGCCGCGGCGAAGAGCGGTCGCCGCGGCGGACACGGTCGCGCCGGTCGTGTAGACGTCGTCGACGAGTGCCACGGAAGCCGGGCTCCGGCGAGCAGGAGCGAATGCTCCCCGGACGTTCCGGCGGCGGTCTCTCTGCGAGAGGCCTCGCTGTTTCGGCGCATGCCCGGATCGTACGAGCAGGAGCTCGACCGGCACCCCCCAGGCCGCACCGAGGCGAGACGCGAGCGCCTCTGCGGGGTGCTCCCCGCGCCGGCGCCGCCGCCCGGAGTCGGGAGGGACGAACGTCACCGCGACCACCGGAGGTGGCCGGATCACCGCGGCCGCCAGGGCTGCGGCGGGTTCGGCAAGCCGCCGCAGGCCGCGCTCCTTCCAGCCGCTCACGAGCTTCCGTACGGCGTCGTCGTAGGCGACCGCGGCCCGGGCCGAGGCGAAGCCGAGCCTCCGGCCCGAACACTCGCGGCATCGGGCCACAGGCCAGGCCGTGGGCGCCCCGCAGCGCGCGCAGAGCGGCCCGGTCAGCCGCGGGAGAGCGTCGCTGCAGGGAGGGCACAGCTGCGGCCCCGGCGCCGCACAGACGACACAACGGCGTGGAAGCAGGAGGTCGAGAAGCATGTCGTTGTCATTCTAGACAACAGGCTCGGACGGCGGACCTCCGAACGCACGGTCGGCCTCCTCCAGCGTCTCCCGCGACCCGATGTCGTACCAGCGGCCCGGAACCTGCCACGTGTACACGGGTGTCCTTTGGTACAGCCACTGCACGAGCCGCCCGGGCTGGTCGGGGTTGTTCCCCTCACGCAGGTAGCGCCGGATCAGGCCCAGGGTGTCGCGGGGGTAGTAGTAGAGCGCGATCGCCGTGAGGGTGCCCGTCGGATTCTCGGGCTTTTCCTCGAAGAAGGTGATCCGCCCCTCCGCGTCGAGTGTGATCGAATTGTACTTCGGCATCTGCGCGAGGTCGCCCACGTCGTAGACGGCGACGACGGGAGCCGCCTTCAGGGCGCAGAAGCGCCCGAAGCCGCCGAGACTCTCGCTGAACAGGTTGTCGCCGGCGACGACCAGCAGGTCGTCGTCCAGGTGGGTGCGTTCGAGCACGAGCCCGATGTCGCCGATCGCACCGAGCTTCGTGGCGTCGTCGGTCGTGCCGTCGTCGAGCACGGTAAGCCCCAGCCCCGGCCGGGGTTGGGGGAACCGCTCTGCCCACGAGCGAAAGCTCGGCGCGAACCTAGCGTTGGTTACCACCCAGACCTCGTCGAGCCCCTCGATCGGCGCCAGCCGCTCGAGGACGTGCTCGAGCATCGGGCGCCCGCCGACCTCCAGCAGCGGCTTCGGCGTGTCCAGAGTCAGCGGATAGAGCCGGGTCGCATACCCGGCCGCGAGAACGATCGCCTTCATGCGGCCCCTCTTCCCCCCGGCAGAGGCAGCGAATCGACGTAGGGCGGCCGGTGCACGCCCTCCTCGGTCACGATCGCCGAGATCAAGCCGCCGGGCGTCACGTCGAACGCAGGGTTGAGCGCAGGGAATCGACCGGTGATCTCGGCGCCGTCTCGCTCCTCGATCGGGATCTCCGCGCCGCTCTCGAGCGACGGGTCAAGGGTGCTCGTGGGTGCGACGACGTAGAGCGGCAGCTCGTGGTGGGAAGCGAGGACGGCCAGCGAGTAAGTCCCGATCTTGTTCGCCGTGTCGCCGTTTCGCGCGATGCGGTCGGCTCCCGTGACGACGCAGTCGACCTCGCCCCGGGACATCATGTGCGCCGCCGCCGAGTCGGCGATGACCGCATGCGGGATGCCGGCCTGCTCGAGCTCCCAGGCCGTCAGGCGGCTCCCCTGGAGGAGCGGTCGGGTCTCGTCGACGAGAACACGCTCGAGGAGACCCGCCGCCCAGGCGGCGCGCAGGGCGCCGACCGCGGACCCGTGACCCGCAGTGGCCAGCCCGCCGGCATTGCAGTGCGTGAGCGCTCGCGTACCGTGCGCGAAGAGCGGAACTGCGTGATCGCTCATCCGGCGGCAGCGCTCGACTTCCTCGCGGTGGAGCGCGCGGGCGCGGGCGGCCGGGTCGCTTGCGCCGCGGACCTCCCCGAGCGCCCAGGTGAGGTTGACCGCGGTGGGGCGCGACCCCGCCAGCACGCGCGCTGCGCGCTCCGGGTCCTCTCCGACCCGCACCGCCAGCGCGTACCCGTAGGCGGCCGCGATCCCGATCGAGGGTGCCCCGCGGACTGCGAGCGTCCGGATCGCCTCGGCGACCTCGTCCGCCGAGCGGCATTCCAGCTCGACCTCCTCGCCGGGGAGCCGGCGCTGGTCGAGGAAGACGACCCGGTCGTCCTCGAGGCGCAGGATCCGCTCCGGGTCGAGCACGCCGGCCAGTCTGTCAGCTCGCTGTGGCCGAATCGTCACACCCTCGGCGCAGCTGGGTCAGACCCCGGTCAGGTGCCTTCGTCCCACGAAGCCAGGTACTTCTCCTGCTCGGCCGTCAGCGAGTCGATGTCCACCCCCATCGTCTCGAGCTTGAGCCGTGCGATCTCGCGGTCGATCTCGCCGGGGACCGGGTAGACGCGACGCTCGAGCTCGGCGGCGTTCGCCACCGCATACTCGGCCGAGAGAGCCTGATTCGCAAAGGACATGTCCATGACGAGCGCGGGATGGCCCTCGGCCGCGGCCAGGTTGACGAGCCTGCCGTCGGCGATCAGGTAGATCCGCCGGCCGTCCGGGAGCCGGAACTCCTCGACGAGCTCGCGGGTCTTGCGGGTCTCCGCCGCCAGGGCGCGCAGGGCCGGAATCTCGATCTCGACGTTGAAGTGGCCCGTGTTCGCCAGGATCGCCCCGTCCTGCATCCGCTCCATGTGCGCACGGCTGATCACGGACTTGTCGCCGGTCGCGGTGCAGAAGATCTCGCCCACCTCGGCAGCCCGGTCCATCGTCAGCACCTGGTAACCGTCCATGACCGCCTCGAGCGCGCGCATGGGGTCGACTTCGGTGACGATCACGTGCGCCCCCATCCCGCGTGCGCGCATCGCGACCCCCCGCCCGACCCACCCGTACCCGCCGATCACGAAGCGCTTGCCGGCGAGCAGCACGTTCGTCGCGCGGATGATTCCGTCGATCGTCGACTGCCCGGTGCCGTAGCGATTGTCGAACAGGTGCTTGGTCTGGGCGTCGTTGACCGCGATCACGGGGAACCCGAGCGCCCCGTCGCGCTCGAGCGCCTTGAGCCGGATCACGCCGGTGGTCGTCTCCTCGGTGCCGGCGATGATGTCTCCGAGTTGCTCACGGCGGTGCGAGTGAAGGACCCCGATCACGTCGGCGCCGTCGTCCATCGTCAGCTGCGGCTTGTGATCGACCGCCGCCTCGATGTGCGCATAGTAGGTGTCGTTGTCCTCCCCCTTGATCGCAAAGACGGAGATGTCGTACTCGTCGACGAGCGCGGCGGCGACGTCGTCCTGCGTCGAGAGCGGGTTCGAGGCGCAGAGGACGACGTCGGCGCCTCCGGCCTGAAGCGTCCGCGCCAGGTTTGCGGTCTCGGTCGTGACGTGCAAGCAGGCCGAGACGCGGTATCCGGCGAGCGGTTTCTCGCGCTCGAACCGCTCACGGATCGCAGAGAGCACCGGCATCTGCCGATCGGCCCACTCGATGCGCCTGACGCCCTCTTCCGCGAGGGCCAGATCCTTCACGTCGTGTCTCCTCGTCGTGGCCATCTTGTTCCCCTTCCGTTCGGTTGTGTGAGTTCGTGAAAGCTCAGGCTGCGAGCAGGCGCTCGTGCTTGCGCTGCTCCCACTCGACCCAGGCGGGCGTCGGCTGCGAGGCGGCCGACCCGGCCCCCGCGAGCCACGTCTCGACGGCGCCTCGCAGCTCCGGCTCGCGCCGAAGGCGCGAGGCGAACGTCAGGTCGTCGAGCTCGACGCCGAAGCGCAGGCGTAGACGCCGGAGCGACGCGAGCTGGTTCAGCTCACGGAGCCCGTAGAGCCGGTAGCCCGCGGCGCTCCGTCCCGGCACGACGAGGCCGGATTCCTCCAGGTAGCGAAGCATGCGCGCCGACCAGCCGCTCCGAGCGGCGGCCTCCCCGACCGTAAGCGACTTCATGCCCCTACCTTAACAGAGATGTGTGAAGGTGCTCTCTACGACCCTGCGCGACCGTAGTCGTCCTCGAGCCGGACGACGTCGTCGAGCTGCGGAGTCGAGACCTCGAGCACGGTCGTGTCCTCGATGGCTCGCAACCGGTGCACCGTCCCGGGCTCGAACCGGAAGGCGGCTCCCGCCGCAACCACCACGAGGGCGGGCACAGCCTGACCGGTGGCCGCGAGCTCGAGCTCCGCCCGGCCGGCCTGGACGAGCCAGGCCTCGTCCTTCGTCCGGTGGAACTGCCGGCTGAGTGAGTGCCCGGCCCGTACGAAGAGGAGCTTGCCGCAGTAAGCGTCGGTGAGCGCCCAGATCAGCTCGTAGCCCCATGGCTTGTCGACCCGCCGTGGCTCGAAGGCCCACGCGTCGAGGCTGTTGACATTGGGGGACTCGGTCACCCGGCGATCTTACGCAGCCAGGGGCTTGGTGCGAAAAACTCGGCCGCCGGCTCAACGGAGTGTCGCATCAGGCCCCCAGCCATTCCGGATGGGCGACGACGTGCTCCTCGGCGACGCGGAGATCCTTCGGCGTGTTCACCGTCAGCCAGAGCCCCTCGTGCCTGAAGGCCCGCAACCGACCCGCACGAGCGAGCTCCGGGAAGGCCGTGCTCTCGTGATCGCCCCGCTCGGGGAAGCAGGCGAGCGCCTCGGGCGAGAGCACGTAGACACCGCAGTTGACCCAGTAGGGGATTCGCCCGCCCTCCCGGAACCCCGTCACGGCGTCGTCCGCGCCGAGCTCGACGACGCCGAAGGGCGAGGGAGGCCGCGCGACCGCGAGGGTCGCGGCGGCGCCGCTCGCCCGGTGGGTGGCGAGCAGGGCGGCGAAGTCAACGTCGAGGAGCTCGTCGCCGTTCAGCGCGAAGAGATCCCCCTCCTCGCTCCTGCGGGCCGCGGCGAACCGGATTCCGCCGCCCCGCCCGAGCCGCTCCGGCTCCCCCGCGGCCACGACCTCGGGGCCGGCCCTGGCGAGCTCACCCTCGAACGCCGCCTCTTGACCCGCGGCGCAGCTAACGATCACCCGCCCGACGCCGGCCGCCGCGAGACGGGCGATCTGGTACGCGGCAAGCGGACGTCCTGCGATCGGGACGAGCGCCTTCGGCCTGCCGGCGGCGGCGTCGCCGAGCCGCTCGGCCTTGCCGCCCGCGAGGATGATCGCCTCCATGGCCTCAGGCAAGCTCGTGCTTCGCGCGCTGCGGCTCCGGCGTCTCCGGCAGGACGTCGGCGGGAGACCACGGACGCCCGACGCCCTCGTAGACGAACCCGAGCGCGCGCACCGCGGCCGGATCGAGCAGGTTGCGGCCGTCCAGGATCAGGGGGCTGCGCATCGAGTCGCGGATCTCGGCAGTCGGCAGCTCGCGGAGCTCGGGCCAGGCGGTGACGATCACCGCCGCGTCCGCTCCACGGACGGCCTCGGCGTACGTGTCGAGGAAGTCCGCTCCGTGGATGAGCGCGGTCGCGTCGGCAACGGGATCCCACGCGCGCACCTCCGCTCCCTCCGCCAGCAGGCGCGAGGCGAGCACGAGGCTGGGAGCCTCGCGCATGTCGTCGGTGCCGGCCTTGAAGGCCAGCCCGAGCAGGGCCACGCGCTTGCCACGCAGCTTCCCGAGGTGCTTTTCGAGCTTCCCGATCACCCGTCGCTTCTGGAGCTCGTTGACCTCGATCACGGCCGCGAGGAGCTGGAAGTGGTAGCCGGAGTTCGCCGCGAGCTGCTTCAAGGCGAGCGAGTCTTTCGGAAAGCAGCTGCCGCCCCAGCCGAGGCCTGCCTTTAGGAAGTGGGGCCCGAGGCGATGGTCGAGGCCGATCCCCTCGGCGACCCGCTCGACGTCCGCGCCAGTCGCCTCGCAGACGTTCGCGATCTCGTTGATGAAGCTGATCCGGGTCATCAGGAACGCGTTCGCGGCGAGCTTGATCATCTCCGCCGAGTTGACGTCGCAGCGCACGATCGGGGCGCCGAGGTCCGCGTAGAGGGCGGCCACTGCGTCCGCGTCGCGCGGTTCGAAGGCCCCGACCACCACACGGTCGGGGCGGGTGAAGTCACGGACCGCGCTCCCCTCAGCCAGGAACTCGGGGTTCGAGACGTAGCCGACCTGGCCGAGTCCGCGCGCCTCGAGGCCCGCCCGGACCTTCTCGCCGGTGCCGACCGGGACGGTGCTCTTCATCACGAGCACGAAACGACGGTCGAGCTGGGGAAGCTCGTCGAGCACCGTCCAGACCGCCGACAGGTCGGCGTCGCCGGAGTACGTCGGCGGCGTGCCGACGCAGACGAAGGCAAAGTCGCTCCCCTCCACGGCCTCCCGCACGTCGAGCGTGAAGCGGACACGGTGACGGTTTCGCTCGAGCAGCTCGCCGAGCTCGGCCTCGTGGAAGGGCAGCTCACCCGCCTGGAGGAGCTCGATCCGCTCCGGCACGACGTCCCGGATCACGACCGGATGGCCGAGCTCCGCGAAGCAGGCGCCGGTGACGAGGCCGACCCAGCCGGCTCCGAAGATCCCGATCGTGGGCTTCCCGGCGGCGCTCAACGCCTCCCCACCTTGCCCGGAAGCGGCTTCAGCCCCTTCGCGATCGCGAGCATCGTCTCGTTCGAAAGCTCGTTCGAGAGCGTGTTCACGACCCAGTACGAAGCCCCATCCGCCTGGAGCACGACCATGTGGAGCTTGGCGCCCGAGTAGTAGAGGTCGTAGGTGCGCCCCTTGATGAACTGGCGCGTGTTGCGCCCGTCGAGCACGGGGGCATCCTTCCAGTCGGTCTGCTGGATCCCGTACTGCTCGCCGATCGTCCCCGTCTCGTAGGTCAGCCGCACCGTGCGGTCTCGCTTCTGCTTGGGGTTGAGGTAGTACACGCGCACGGGCACCTCGTCGTCGGGCGAGGACCCGAGCGCGAGCACGGTCGGGTTCATCAGCCGGAAGGGCACCTTGCGCCTGGCGCTCCGCACGTACGGAAGGCTCGCGGCGGGGTCGGTGTA
>JACDAS010000096.1 GCA_013695295.1 Actinomycetota bacterium
CCCGATGCCCACCTTCCGCAGGAAGACCGCCCGTGTGGCCGGATCGACCTTGTCGGCGTACTCGCGAATCGCGCCGTCGCTGTCGAGCTGGTCGAGCTGGGGTAGCAAGGACATGGTATGAGGCCCCTTTCTGTCGTGCGGCGGTCAGGGACTAGGCAACGTGCGGCCGCCGTCGAGGGAGTATTCGCACGAGGGCGAGGTCCGGTTCGCCGCTCAGACCTCGCTCGCGTCAGCCCTCGGCGCCCCCTCTGCCTCGCCGAGCTCTCCTCGGGGCCCAGCCGGCGCTTCCACCAGCAAACGGCGAGGAAGGCGGGGATCGCCAGCACTACGTCGCACCCGCCGCCACGTAGCCGAAGCGCTGGACGGCGTCGGCCGCGGCGTGGCCGAGGTAGAGGGCGAGGAGCGTCACCCCGACCGCCCAGACGATCCCGCCCGCGGCGTTCCAGAGGAGAAACCGCCGCCACTCCATGCGGCTGACCCCGGCAAGCCAGGCCGAAGTGATCCGGAGATCGACGTGCGGGAAGCGGTCCTGCGAGGCGGCGATCGCGGCCGCGATCGCCGCGGTCTCGCCGGGCAGCGGCACACCCGCGGACTCGAGTGCGATCAGGAGGACGAGAAGCGCGAGGCCGTAAGTCTCGATCAGGTCGGCCACGCCGGCTCAGTCCAGGGTCGCGCGCGTCTAGAGTCCCGCTCCGTGAGGGTCGCCGTTCCCAGGGAGACTGCGCCGGGCGAGCGACGCGTCGCGCTCGTGCCGGAGAGCGTCGGCCGCCTCGCCGGCTCGGGGTTCGAGGTGACCGTCCAGAGCGGCGCCGGAGCCGCAGCCTCCTTCCCGGACGAGGCCTATGCGGACGCTGGTGCCGAGCTCGCGACCGGGTTCGCGGAGACCGTCGGCGGCGCCGAGGCCGTGCTCAAGGTGGCGCCGCCGGACGCAGGCGAGGTGAGCGAGCTTCCGCGCGGGGCGATCCTCATCGCCTTCCTCCAGCCGCTCTCCGACCCGGCCGGGCTCGAGCGCCTCTCCTCGCGTGGTGCGATCGCGTTCGCGATGGAGTCGATCCCGCGGATCAGCCGCGCTCAGTCGATGGACGCGCTGTCGTCGCAGAGCACTGTCGCCGGCTACCGGGCGGCGCTGATCGCGGCCGACCGGCTCCCGCGGTTCTTCCCGCTCCTGATGACGGCGGCCGGGACCGTGGCGCCGGCAAAGGTGCTCGTGCTCGGCGCCGGTGTCGCTGGCCTGCAGGCGATCGCGACCGCCCGCCGACTGGGCGCCGTCGTCTCGGCCTTCGACGTGCGGGCCGTCGTCCGCGAGCAGGTCGAGAGCCTCGGAGCCTCGTTCCTCGACCTCGGAGTCCTCGGGGAGGAGACCGCCGGTGGCTACGCCGCCGAGCTCACCGGCGAGCAGCAGGCCCGCCAGCAGGCCGAGTTGCAGCGCCGGATCCCGGAGTTCGACGTCGTGATCACGACCGCTCTCATCCCCGGCCGCCCGGCTCCCCGGCTGATCTCGGCCGAGGCCGTCCGCGGCATGCGCCCGGGATCGGTCGTCGTCGACCTCGCGGCCGAGGCGGGCGGCAACTGCGAGCTGACGGAGGTCGGCGAGGAGGTCGTCCGTGAAGGTGTGTCGATCGTCGGCGCGACGAACCTCGCGAGCACGATGCCGTTCCACGCGAGTCACCTCTACGCGCGCAACGTGAGCGCGCTGCTCCAGCACCTGGCGCCGGCCGGCGTGCTGCAGCTCGACTGGGAGGACGAGATCACCGCGGGAGCCTGCGTGGCCCGCCCGGCGGAGGTACCGGCGTGACGAGCGGCCGGCTGATCGTCGAGCTGACGGTGCTCGTGCTCGCGATCTTCGTCGGCTTCGAGGTGATCTCGAAGGTGCCGACTCTCCTCCATACGCCGCTGATGTCCGGGACGAACGCGATCCACGGGATCGTGCTCGTGGGGGCGATCGTCGTCGCCGGGCTGCCCGACCAGGCGACGTGGATCCGGATCGTGGCGCTCGCGGCGGTCGCGCTCGGGACGATGAACGTCGTCGGCGGGTTCGTCGTCACCGACCGGATGCTCGAGATGTTCAAGAAGCGAGCCGCGGCGCCGCCGGCCCGGGAAGCTCCATCGTCGTCGCGGCAGGAACGGTGAGCCGCCAGGACGCGATCAGCCTCGCGTACCTCGCCGCGATCGTCAGCTTCGTCCTGGCGCTTCGCTTCCTCTCCTCCCCCACGACCGCCCGGCTGGGTAACTGGCTCGGCGCCGGCGGCATGGCGGTCGCGATCGCCGCCACGCTCGCCCAGCGCGGGCTCGACCACCACGTCTCGATCCTGGTCGTGATGCTGGTCTCGGCCCCGGTCGGGGCCTTCGCGGCGCGCTCGGTGAAGATGACCGCGATGCCGCAGATGGTGGCGCTCTTCAACGGCGTCGGCGGCGGGGCGGCGGCGCTGATCGGGCTCGCCGAGTTCCACGATCAGGCGCCCGAGCCCGGGCGGATCGCCTTCAACGTCGGGCTCTCGACGGTGTTGAGCGCCCTGATCGGGAGCATCTCCTTCGCCGGCAGCCTCGTCGCCTTCGCAAAGCTGCAGGAGCTCGTCTCCGGGCGCCCGATCACCTACCCCGGCCAGAAGCTGGGCAACGGCCTCCTGATCGCCGCGGCGGCCGGCGTCGGGATCGCGATCCTCGCCGGCCCGCAGGAGGACGGCCTCCTGATCGGCGTGATCGCCGGCGCAGCGCTCTTCGGTGTCCTCTTCGTGCTCCCGATCGGCGGCGCGGACATGCCGGTCGTGATCTCGCTGCTGAACGCGCTGACCGGGCTCGCGGCGGCGGCGACCGGCTTCGTGCTCCACAACAACGTCCTGATCGTGAGCGGCGCCCTGGTCGGGGCCTCCGGCACCCTGCTGACCCTGCTGATGGGCCGGGCGATGAACCGTTCGATCGGCAACGTCCTCTTCGGCGCCTTCGGCCAGGTCGCCGCAGGCCCGGCCGCGGCCGCCGCTGCCGGAACCGACGGGCAGGCGGTGCGCTCGGCGGGCCCCGAGGACGTGGCGATCATGCTCGCCTACGCGAAGCGCGTCGTGATCGTCCCCGGCTACGGGATGGCCGTCGCGCAGGCCCAGCACGCGGTCCGCGAGCTCGCCGACCAGCTCGAGCACGGTGGGGTCGACGTCCGCTACGCGATCCACCCCGTCGCCGGCCGCATGCCCGGGCACATGAACGTCCTCCTCGCCGAGGCGAACGTGCCCTACCCGCAGCTGCACGAGCTGGAGGAGATCAACCCCGAGTTTCCCCGCACCGACGTCGCGCTGGTGATCGGCGCCAACGACGTGACGAACCCCGCCGCGCGGACCTCGCCGGCGAGCCCGATCTACGGGATGCCGATTCTCGACGTCGACCGTGCGGCCACGATCGTGGTGCTGAAACGCGGCATGAGCCCCGGCTTCGCCGGCATCGACAACGAGCTCTACCTCGACCCGAAGACGGTGATGCTGTTCGGCGACGCGAAGGACTCGGTGACGAGGCTCGTCGCCGCCGTGAAGGCGCTGTAGGGCGCCCGCATGATTCCCGTGCTCACGGCACGGCAGGTCGAAGCCGCAGTCTCGCCCGCGGAGGCGATCGAGGCGATTCGAGACGCGTTCGTCGCCCACGCCCGCGGAGAGTGGACGATGCCCCCGAAGGTCTACGTCGCGAACTACCCGGCCGGAGACTTCCGGGCGATGCCCGCGATCGGGGGAGGCTTCGCGTTGCTCAAGTGGGTGACGTCGTTTCCCGGCAACCCCGGGCGCGGGCTGCCGACCGTGACGGGGCTCGTGGTGCTTTCCGACGCGGAGACCGGAATGCTGCTCGCGCTCCTCCATGCGGGCGCCGTGACAGCGCTGCGCACGGGCGCGGCCGCGGTGCTCGCTGCCGAGACGCTCGGCCGGGCGGGAGCGGAAACCGCGGCCGTGATCGGAACGGGCGTCAACGGGCGGGCGGCAGTGAGGAGTTTCGTCACGCGAGGACGCGCGCCGTTGCTGTGGGACGTCGATGCCTCGCGCGCCGAGGCGGTCGCAGACGAGCTCGGCGCAACCCGGGCGGCCAATCGGGAGGAGGCCTTCGCGGCTGATCTCCTCGTGACGGTGACGCCCGGCCACGAGGTGCTGCTGCCCGAGGGGTCGCTGCGGCCCGGGCAGCACGTCTCGCTGATGGGAGCGGACGGCCCCGGAAAATCGGAGATCGCTCCCGCCGAGCTTGCCCGTGTCCATGCCTTCTGCGACGACTGGGAGCAGGCGAGCCACAGCGGCGACCTCGCACCCGGCGTCGAGGAGGGCCTGCTCCGGCGCGCAGACGTGACGGAGCTCGGCGCGGTGCTCGCCGGGCTCGCCCCGGGCCGGGCCGATGAAGACGAGGTGACCGCCTTCGACTCGACCGGCCTCGCCATCCAGGACCTCGCGATCGCACGGGCGGCCTGGCGGCGGCTGCAGGACGATCCGGCCGGACTCGGAGAGGTGGCGCGGATCGAGTTAGGCTGACACCTCGGCATCCCCGTCCAAGGAGGCAGCGTGGAAGGCAAGATCGTGCACATGGAGCTCCCGGCGAAGGACACGGGCCGGGCGACGAAATTCTGGGGCTCGCTCTGCGGCTGGACGTTCCAGCACTACGACGGCCCGATCGAATACCACATGTTCGAGGGCGATCCGGGCGGCGGCATCTACCCGCAGCAGATGGGCGAGACCGGGCCGATCGTCTACTTCGGAACCGAGGATCTCGAGGCAGAGATGGCCCGTGTGCGCGAGCTCGGCGGCGAGGCCGGCGAGAAGTCGCCGGTTCCCGCGATGGGCTGGTATTCCCAGTGCAAGGACACCGAGGGCAACGCGTTCGCGATCTGGCAGAGCGACGAGTCCGCTCCCGCCCGCGAGGGGTAAGAACTCGTTTCAGAATGACGCCTCGTCGACGGGGTGCGCTGGACGCGTGCGAGGCTAGGACGCAGGGAGCGCCAATAGCAGCTGCTATTGGCGTGACTGAGGACGACGCCGCGTGCGTGTCCAGCGTGCCACGACGGCACAGGCTTCATTTTGAAACGGGTTCCAAAAGCCTAGAGTCGAGCCGGGTCGAAGGGGTCGAGCTCCGGGCAGGGCCGTCCGAGGATCGCCTGCGCGACCAGCTCCCCGCAGGCGAGACCGAGGACGTTGCCGTGCCCGGAGTAGCCGCAGGCGACCCAGGTCCCCTCCCGCCACGGGGCCCGGCCGGCGAGCGGGAGCCCGTCGTCGGTGCAGCCGAAGATCCCGGCCCAGCGCCCGTCGATGCCCGGCAGCCGTCCGAGCATCTCCCGCACCAGGTCTTCGATGCCACCCTGGATCTGCGGGGTGGTCGCCTCTTCGAGGGTGTGCTCGGCTGCAAGGTCGAGATCCCGCCGCCCACCCGCGACGAGCCGACCGTCGGGCGTCTGCTGCCAGTAGTCGAAACCCCTCCTCGCGTAGTGCGGGCACGCGAACACGCGCGCGCCGAGGGGCTCGGTCACCAGCATCTGGCCGCGGGTTGGGCGCACGGCCCCGTCGAGCTCCGGGATGAGGCCTCGCGTGTAGCCGTCCGTCGCGATCACGACCTCAGGCGCCTCCAGGTCGTCCAGCACGTCCACTGGGCTGTGCTCGCGCACCTCGGCCCCTGCCTCGACGGCAAGCGCCGCAAGCCGCCTCACCCATCGAGCCGGGTGGAGCGCCCCGTCCCGCGGATGTCGGATCGCCCCGTGATATCGATCGCCGAGCGGGCCGGCAAGCTCGTCCACCCACTCGACCTCGAACCCGTCGGCGACGAGCGCCGTGTACTCGGCCCGGAGGTCGGTGCGCTCGCCCGGGTCTCCAGCGAGCCTGAGGCTGCCGACCCGCGCGAGAGCGTCGCCGGCCAGTTCCTCGAGCCGATCGAGTCCGCGCTCGGATAGTGCCCACAGCGCCCTCGCGGGCCCGGACCCGAGCTGTCGGCACGCAACGTCGTAGGGCATCGCCCCGCCCCGAAGCGCGAAGCCTCCGTTGCGGCCGCTGGCGCCCGAGGCGACGGATCGCGCCTCATGCAGCCGCACGCGAACGCCTCCGCGCGCGAGGGCGAGCGCCGCAGCGCACCCGGTGACGCCGCCGCCCACGATCTCGACCTCGGCTCGCCCGCGAAGAACGCGGCGGCGCACGGGCTCCGCCGCCTCCTCGAGCCAGTGGGAGGCCACCTGTCAATCGTAGTCGCTCGATCGCGGGCTCCCGCCGCCCCGATCAAGCAGCTAGGGCGGCCCTGTGGGAGGCCGCGAAGAACGGAGCTGCCCGCCAGAGGGCTACGGAGCCGCTGCACGGTAGATCCCCGCCTCCTCGGTCACGTGCCCGCCGAGCTCCAGCTCGATGAGTGCGCCGCCGAGCGAGCCGGCCTCGAGGCCGGTGGCCCGGATCAGCTCGTCGGCACCCACGGGGCCCGCCCGAAGCTGCTCGAGCACTGCCGCGGCAGGCCCGGCCACGCGGGCGGGCGGGCGTCGGGGTGACAGGAGCCCGAACACCTCCAGCACGTCGTCCGAGCGCGTCAGCGGCGTCGCCCCCAGCCGGAGCAGCGCGTTCGTTCCCATCGACAGAGAGGAAGTGATCTCACCCGGAACGACGAAAACCTCCCTGCCCTCCTCTAGTGCGAAGTCGGCTGTGATCAGGGCACCGCTTCGCTCCCTAGCCTCGACGACGATCGTCGCCGCCGTGAGCCCGGCGATGATCCTGTTTCGCGCCGGAAACCGCCAGGGTGCAGGCTCTACGCCCGGTTCATACTCCGAGACGATCAGGCCGTCGCAGGCGATGCGGGCCGCCAGTTGCGCGTTGGCCGCCGGATAGTCGCGATCGATGCCGCAGCCGAGCACCGCAACCGTAGGCGCGCCGGCCTCGAGGGCCCCCCGGTGTGCCTCCGCGTCGACTCCGCGCGCGAGGCCGCTGACGACGACCAGGCCCGCCGCTGCCAGATCGCGCGCGAGGGATCGCGAGACCGCTCGCCCGTAAGCCGAGCATGCCCTCGCGCCCACGACGGCCACCGAAGGGCGATCGAGGAGCCCGGGCGGCGCCGATCCCCGGAGATGGAGGCCCGGCGGCGGGTCGAAGATCGCCGCCAGGGCAGCCGGAAACTCGGGCGAGTCTCGTCCGAGGTAGACGAGCGCAGGCGTCGGGGTCACTGCGCACGAAGCTCCGTGGGGGACCGATACGCGAGCGCCTCCGCGACGTGCTCCGCCTCGACCTGCTCCGACCCGGCCAGCGCAGCGATCGTCCGGGCGACTCGGGCCACCCTCGCTCGACCCCGGCCGGAGAGCGGCAGACGCTCGACCGCCCGCGTGAGGAGCTCCTCGGCACCGGGCGTCCGCGGGGGTGGCGGCTTGCGGAATCGCTTCCGTGCCGCCAGCACGCGCCGGGCGACCGCCGCGGACGGCTCAGAGGGCCCGCCGGCGAGCTCCTCGGCTCGCGGTCGCGGGACCTTCACGACGAGGTCGAAGCGGTCGAGTAGCGCTCGCGAGAGCTTGTCGCCGAAGGCGGCCAGCCGCTGAGGTGAGCACGAGCACTCCGCCGCCGGGTCGCCCCGGGCTCCACAGGGGCACATGTTCATCGTGGCCACCAGCTGGAACGCCGACGGGAAGATCGCGCTTCCCTGTGCGCGCGCGATGCAGACGACGCCATCCTCGAGCGGCTGCCGCAGCCCTTCCAGAGCGGCTCGTGCGAATTCGACCAGCTCGTCGAGAAGCAGCACGCCCCGGTGTGCGAGCGTTACCTCTCCGGGCCGGGGGCCCGGCCCGCCACCGACCATCGCGGCGGTCGAGGCGCCGTGGTGCGGAGCGCGGAATGGTGGGCGCGAGAGCAGCGGGCAGTCGGAACGGAGCAGCCCCGCGACCGAATGGATCCGGGTCACCTCGAGCGCCTCCTCGGCTCCGAGGCGGGGCAAGATCCCGGGCAGCCGGCGGGCGAGCATCGTCTTCCCCGTGCCGGGCGGGCCCGCAAGCAACAGGTTGTGACCGCCCGCCGCGGCCAGCTCGAGCGCCCGGCGTGCCCGCTCCTGGCCGCGCACGTCTGCGAGGTCGGCGCAGGGCGGCTCGAACGCGCTGCCGTTGACAGGAATCCACTCCGGAGCGGCCAGCTCTCCCCGGAGATAGGCGACCGCCTCTGCGAGGTGACGGACGGGCACCGGCTCGATGCCGGCGAGCCCGGCTTCGGGCGCGGACTCGGCGGCACAGAGAAGATGGGTCAGGCCCGCACGCCGCGCGCCCTCGGCCGCCGCGAGCACGCCTCCCACGGGCCGCAACCGACCGTCCAGCGCGAGCTCGCCCACCGCCGCGTGTCCTGCCAGCGCTTCCGGCGGAACCTGCCGTGAGGCGGCCAGCACGGCGAGCGCAATCGGGAGATCGAACCCGGAGCCCTCCTTTCGTAGCGCCGCGGGCGCCAGATTGACCGTCAGTCGAACGCCGGGCCAACGACACTCGGCCGAGGCGATGCCGCTCCGCACACGGTGCTTGGCCTCCTGGCAAGCCCGGTCTGCAAGCCCGACGATCGCGAAGCCCGGCACCCCTCGCTGGAGATGCGCCTCGACCTCGACCCTACGGGCATCGAGTCCGACCAGGGCGTGGGTGATGGTGCGCGCAAGCACTCCTCCACCGTAGGTCGCGAGGCGTCACGCGCGTGTGCCGGCTTCGAGCCGGAAGTGTGCAGTTCGCCCGGGCAGCTCGGGCGACGAGCACGCACGACGGGCACCCCGTCGGCGAGGACAGGGCGCCCGTCGCCCGTGAACTCTAGTCCCGTGCGGACGCGGAGGCGCTCACGACGCAGGCCGGCCGTACGCATCCACGTCCTCCGGAGGCTCCGGAAGGTCGAGCTCGACCGCGCTCGACGGACGGGGGCGCCGGGGCGGACCCGCTCCGACGAGCGCAGCCTCTTCGTCCGGCCAGTCCGGTGGGTGCGGCGGCTGCTCCCGGAAGCCGAGCGCACGCTTGAGGCGCCGCCACAAGCGGCTGCGGAGAGGCTGTCGTCCGGCCCGGCTAGAAGGCATCTCGAACCCGTTCGAGGCTCGGCCCGCGCGTGGCGACGAGCTCGAACGAGACGTCGAGCGCTGAGAGCTCGGGCCTGGCAGCGAGCCAGGCTTCCGCGGCCCGGCGGAGGCGTCGCTGTTTCTCCTCGTCCACCATCTCGAGCGGATCGCCGTACGCGTCGCTTCCCTTCGCCTTCACCTCGCAGAAGACCAGCTTGCGGCCCCGGCGGACGATCACATCGAGCTCGTTGCCCCCGGCACGGGCATTGACGGCGAGGATCCGGTAGCCACGGAGGCGATAGAACCGGCGTGCCCGACGCTCGGAGGCGGCGCCGAGCGCCGTGGTGCTAGGCATAGCAGCGCGCCTCGAAGGAGCGCCTGTGGATCTCCGACGGACCCCGCGCCCGCACGACGGCGGCGTGGCGAGGTGTGATGTAGCCGACGTGGGATGCAAAGCCGAAGGCCGGATACAGCGCAGCCGCCCGCCGCATGTAGCGGTCCCGTGTCACCTTGGCGATCACCGACGCGGCCGCGATCGCGGCCGAGCGCTCGTCGCCGTCGACTACGGCGAGATGCGGCGGTGCGCTCGGCCCGAGGCGAAAGCCGTCGACGAGACAGGCCTCCGCCGGGGGCGAGAGGGCGGCCAGGGCCGCCCGGAGCCCGGCCAGATTCGACCGGTGGAGCCCGTTTCGGTCGATCGCGCCCGGCGAGATCACCTGGACCGAGATGCGCTCGGCACACCCGACAATTGCTCCGAAGAGCTCTTCCCGCCGTCGCGGAGAAAGCTGCTTCGAGTCGTTGAGGAGCGCTAGTGGGCGAACGCGATGGTCGCGGAGGCAGTCGTAGTCGAGCAGGACACCCGCCACGAC
>JACDAS010000106.1 GCA_013695295.1 Actinomycetota bacterium
GGCGGCGACACCCGCTGCGAGCAGCCCGAGCGCAAGCGCGACGAGGCAGGCGAAGCCGGCGGCGCCGAGCTGGAGGAGGACGCCCAGGTACGAATTCTCCGGGGCGCCCGCGGCGAAGTAGTAGTAGCGATCGACGAACACCTGCTTCTCGGTGCCGAAGCCATAGCCTGCGAGCGGCCGCTCCGCTGCGCGGTCGAGGGCCCCGCGCCAGGCGACGGTGCGCCCGCTCCCACCGAGCAGCCGCCGCTTGATGCCGGGCGCCGGAGCCGACGGATCGCCGCGGCCGATCTCCCGGTCGAGCGGCAGGATCCGCTCGGCGTTCCGGGTCTGCGGCGGGGGCGCGGTCCGACCGCTCTGCTCGGCGTTCGGGATCTGCGCCAGGCCGACGCTCACGACCGTCAGCGCCGCGACGCCGGCAAGGAGCGTTCCGCGCGTCCGGGCCGAGCGTGCCGCGAGCGAGCCGAAGACGACCAGGGCGACCGCACCCGACAGGAGCGCCCCCCGCGACCCCGAGGCGACGATCGAGCCCTCGAGGAGCGCGAAGGCCGCGAGCGCGGCGAGCCTCGCCCACCTCGTCCGGCGCTCCCAGACCTGCCAGGCCGCCAGCGGCAGCGCGACGCAGAAGAGCGCCGCGACCGTGTTCGGGTTCTGGCCCATCCCCCGGTAGCGGGCGCCGTACTGGTCGCTCGCCGCCTGGACGGCGCTGCCGTGTACGAGCGCGAGCACGACGAGGCCCGCGGCGGCCACGACCACGGCCGCGGCGAGGATCGCGGTCAGCAGGCGCCGGATCAGCTCGGGCCGGCCCGCTGCTCCGGCGGCCAGCGCCGCCGCGGCGAGCAGGAGCACGCCCAGCGATCCGGCGCGGCCAGAGCTCACGCGTGGGTCGACCGACCAGGCGGCAGAGACCGCGGCGAGGCAGACGAGGCTCGCCGCTCCGATCGCCGCGAGTCGGAGCCGGCGAGTCGGTGGGCGGGCACCGATCGCGAGCGCCGCAGACGCGGCGGCCAGCGCCACGAGCGAGGCCCAGCGGAGCGGGCGCCCGACGAGCTCGAACAGGTCGACGACGCTCGATCCGCACGCGAAAGCGAACACGGTGAAGCCCAGCAGTCCCGGCAGGATGCGCTCGGCGCGGGCGCTCAGCTGCTCACGCACGGTCAGGGCGCCGGGGCGCCCAGCCGCCGCAGGAGGCGGTCGACGAGCGCTCGGTCGACGCGGATCGTCGAGGCGGAGGGCTCCTCGCGCAGACTCGCGATCCTGGGGTCCCCACGGCCCCGGCGGTCGATCGCCTCGATCAGGCGGCCCTGCCGGTCGAAACACAGCTCGAGCGCGAACCGGTTCCCCTCGCGGCGGTAGAGCAGGCAGTCGAACCCGAAGCCCACCCCGACCCGGTAGGCGGAGAGCGACGGTGAACCCAGCGGCCCGACGAGAGCCTGGAGCTCCCTGAGCCCGCGCAGCTCCTCCCGGACGTGGCGGCCACGCTCCCACCGCCCGACCGGGACGAGCGCGGCCAGGACGGCGAGGGCGAGTGCCGCAGCGAGCACGACACGCCGCGTCACGTGCCTAGACATTGGTCTCGGCCAGTTCGAGCAGGAGGTCGCGATAGCGGGCGACCGCGACCGTGCGGTCGGCCTGCGTGGTCACGTACTCCCGGCCGCGCCTCCCGAGGGCAGCCAGGTCCAGCTCGCCCGCGTACGCGCTGCGGATCGCGCCCGCGAGGAGCTCCGGACGCCCCGGCGGCACGACGAGCCCGCAGCCTGCTTCCTCGACGACCTGGGCCGTCTCGCTGTCGGCGTCGACGGCCGCGATCACCGGGCGGCCGACGGACATGATCCCGTAGAGCCTGCTCGGGACGACGTAGCCCGAGAGCCCGCGCGCGAGGCCGACGACATGGAGGTCGGCGGCCGAGAGCGACTCGGGCAGCACCGCGCGGGGCTGGTAGGGGAAGAAGCGCACCCTGTCGGCCTCCAGCCGGTCCGCTAGCTCCATCACCGCCTCCCGCCGTGCCCCCTCGCCGACGATCGCCACGGTGAGATCGTCCAGGTCGCGGAGGAAGGTCGCCGAGCGCACGAGCGCATCCAGATTCTGGGCATGCCCGACGTTGCCGGAATGCATGACGACGAAGCCTCCGTCGAGTCCGTGCTCGCGCGCCCAGGCGCTGTCCCGGGGCCTCGGCGAGAGCACGGTCGTATCGACCCAGTTCGGGATCACGCGGAGCCGATCGGGGCGGGCGCCCTTCTCCTCCAGCCGCCGGCGCATCGTCCCGCCGATCGCTACCACCCGATCGGCCCGGCGGAGGTAGAAGGAGATCGCACGGCGCAGGCCGCCGACCAGGATCGGATTCTCCAGGCGCTTGAGCTCGACGGCGATCTCGGGGAAGACGTCCTGGCTGATCACGACGAGCGGTGCGCCGAAGCGGCGGGCGACTCCGAGCGCCACGTCCGCGATGATCGGCGGGTCGGTCATGCAGAGGACGATGTCGGGGCGCGGGGACGCCAGGCCGACACGGAGCGACTCGGCCAGGTAGGTCGCGTAGTTGAGGGCCCGGAGCGAGAGATGGCTGCGGTTGTAGGCGGTCGAGCGGACGCGGACGATCTCGACGCCCTCGTGCACCGTGCGACCGGGCGGTGCCGGCAACGGCGAGTTCCAGAGCATCCCCGTGACGACCGTGACCTGGAAGTCCTCGGCGAGCGCGCCGCAGAGCTCGTGCAGGAGGTGGGCGGTTGCCTCGACCCCGGGCCAGTAGTACTGGTTGAAGACGAGGATGCGCGGTCTCGGGCGATCCCCGTTTCGGCTGGAAGGCGTGACGCTCACCCGGTCGCCCGGCCGGCCTGCAGCGACGTGACGAGAAACGCGCAGATCCACATGCTGAGCGTCGCCGTGTTGCCGGCGGCATAGAGGTAGGACTGCGTCAATGCGAGCGCCAGGCCCGCCAGGAGCACGGCCGCACACGCTGCCGCGAGCGGCCGTGCGTCGCGCTCCACCGTTCGGAGCGCACGGGCCGCCGCCGCCAGGAGGCTGCCGAGCAGGCCGACGAGGAGCGCCGCGCCGAGCACTCCGAGCTGGAGGAAGACGCCGATGAAGGAGTTCTCCGGCACGCCGCCCTGGAACGAGTAGAGCCGGTCGACGAACGCCCGGCTCTCGGTCGCAAAGCCAAAGCCGGCGACCGGGCGCTGCGCCCCGCGCCGCGCGGCGCTCTCCCAGGCGTCGCGGCGACCGCTGGAGCCGAGCACGGAGCGGCCCTTCGGCGGCTCGTAGCGTCCATCCGGAGGGCGACCGAGCTCGTCCTCGAGCCGGAGGAAGCACTGCGCGTCGTTCCGGGTGCACCTGGTCGTGGAGTCGGAGGCCGAGCGGTTGTAGTTCGGGTTCGGATCGGGGATCGCGGCGAGCAGGAGCCCCGCCGTGAGGACGAGCGCGGCGGCGGCGGCGACCCCGAGGACGGCGCGGGTGCCACGCACCGACGCGGCGGCCGGCAC
>JACDAS010000120.1 GCA_013695295.1 Actinomycetota bacterium
TCGATCCCGACTGGGCGGCCGCGACGGCAAACGCGGGCCGGATCGTCGGGCTCGAGCGGGCGATCCACCTCGACGGAGAGGCCTGGCTGCAGGCCGCGTTCCTGCGGTTCCCGGAGCTCGTGCAGGCGCTGAACGTCTTCTACTTCGCCGGGCACTTCCTCGTCACCGGCGCCTTCTTCTGGTGGCTCTACCGTCGCTCGGCGGCGCACTTCCAGGTCTTCCGCGACGGCTTCCTGCTCGCCACGGCGGCGTCGCTCATCGTTCACTGGCGGTTCCCCACGGCGCCTCCACGGCTCGCCGACGTCGGCCTCGTCGACACGCTGCGCGTCCTCTCCGGCATCGACATCGGCTCCGATGAGGCGGCGAGCCTCTACAACCCGGTCGCCGCCGTCCCGAGCCTCCACGCTGCCTACGCCGTCGGCGTGGGGGCAGGCCTGGCGCTGCTCGGTCGCGCGCCCGTGGTGCGCCTGCTCGGACTCGCGTATCCACCGGCGGTGCTGGTGACGATCGTCGTCACCGGCAACCACTTCGTCCTCGACGCAGTCGCGGGAATCGCGGCCCTTGCAGCGGGATTCGCCCTGGCGAGGGTGCTACACTGGGCGCCGCGTCGCGGGGTGGAGCAGTCAGGTAGCTCGCCGGGCTCATAACCCGGAGGTCGCAGGTTCAAATCCTGCCCCCGCTACTAAGAAAGGCCCGCAAACGCGGGCCTTTTGTTTTCTAGTTAGACGCGCCGAGGCCGATTTCGTAGACCGACCGACTCCCCCGACTCCCCGGCGCTACGGTTGTGACCACCATGGTGATCACCTGAGAGTGGTGACGGTCCGAGACTTCCGCGATCGGGCGAGTGAGATGTTTCGCTCGGAGGACGCTCTCCTTGTGACCCGTGAGGGCCGACCCGCGGGGTTCTTCCTGCCCTGGGACGCACCTGAGCTCCCTGCCGCGTGCCCCGCGAGGTATTTCTGCGCCTCACCGAGCAGATCGCGGCGCAGCGCGAGGCTCGAGGGGTGACCGAGGAGGAGGTTCTGGGCGATTTCGCTGCCGCCCGCCGTCGTCGCTGACGCGAACGTCATCCTCTCGGCGCTGATCGGCGGGCGTGCCCGCCTCGTCTTCACATCACCCGCCGGTCCCGCGTGTCTCGCCGCCCAGGCCGTCGCCGAGCAGGCGCCGAGCACCTGCCCGCGCTGGCTGGGCGACGGGGACTCGACGCGGGCCTCCTCCTCGCGGCGCTCAGCGTGATGCCGGCCGACTGGCAGCCGCCGGCCGTCTACGAGCCTGGACGTGAGGAGGCCGAACGGCGCATGGTTGGGCACGTACTCGAGCGTCGGCGCGACCCTGGTTGACCAGGCCGTCGCCGCATTCAGGAAGCGCCACCCTGGCGTCGAGCTCAGCTTGCTCGATGCGGGCCGCGACGAGCTGGTCCAAGACGTCCGCACCGGCGAGCTCGACGTGGCCGCGGTCTTCGACTTCCCCGCCCTCGGCCTGAGGGTGGTCGACGAGGGACTCGAGAGCCGCCCTCTGCTCGACGAGCCACACGACCTGCTGCTCCGCCCAGACCACCGGCTTGCGCGGAAGAAGAACGTCACGATGGCGGATCTGCGCGACGAGGACTGGCTGTTCCCGGCGCTCGGCCCCGACTCACCGACCCAGAGGCTCTTCGCCGCCGCCGGCTACGAGCCGAGGGTCGTGTTCCGGGTGAACGACTGCGAGATGCTCCGGGCGCTCGTCGCCACCGGCGTCGGGGTAGGCTTCACCGGCGCGGCAGAGGTCTTCTTTGGACTGCTCGAGCAGTACGCAGCGGCCTACCCGACGCTGCAGGGGCCTGCTCGCGTGTAGATCTTGACGGAGCGGTGCCTACCGCCCCCGCACGCGCTTGCGTGGTGACGGCACGGACCTTTTCAACGTCACGTCATCATCCTCGGTCGGCCGGTTATCCCCCTGAGACCCGTCTCGACGGCGCGACCGAGTCACCAACCGTCAGGTAAACGGAAGCGCTCGAAAGCAAAGAGAGAGGCGGTCCGAAAGGGCCGCCTCTCTCTCGTCAGCACGGACGGCTGTCAGTCGTCGCCCGGCCCGGTGTAGTTGAAGATCCACAGCCCGCTGTCCCGGTCGCTCATGAGGATCAGCGTGTCCTTGGGCTGCTTCCCAGGCTTCGGCTTCTTCTTCGCTCCCCCTGGGTGTCCCGGGTTGATGTTCTTGTCGACCGGGATCGGGAAGACTCCCCAGAAGTCGTTGCCCCCGTCGGCGATGTAGTGACCGACCTCGGTGATCCCTCCCGGGCCGAAGCTCGCCACGCGCAAGCCGGCGTCGTAGTAGGAGAAGTACGCCAGATCGACTCCGGGACGTGAATCGGTCTTCACCTCGTGCACCGTGAGGTTTCCGAACCCGGACGCGTAGGCAGGATCGAGGGCCTCGGGTATCGCGTAGGTATCGAGCTCCGCCAGGGTCGCGGCGTCGTGCAGGTGAACGTAGCCCCAACCGTCGAACACGTTGCCGGTTGCGCTGAAGCTCGCGCCGAGTGTTCCGATCGCGGGCATGTCGCCACCTGCCGCGTACCCCTCGGGGGGCGAGTAGGCCGGTGCATCGCCGAACAGCAGATGCATCGCGCGGTGCCCGATGCAGACCGCGGAGGCCGTGACAACGAACGCGTGACCCTGGGCGCCGCAGAGGAACGAGTTCGGCAGCAGGCCGTTTCGGGTGCCGCCGTGACTCTGACCGATCGCGACGACCGAGTAACCCGCGAGCTGTCCCGACTCAACCTTTTTGGAGAAGAAACAGCCCCCGCGGCTGAAGACGACGATGTCAGCCGAGCTCGAAAGCTGCGAGGGCACCTCGCTCCGGTCGCTGACGCCGTTGCCGTTCAGATCCTCCTCGCAGCCAGACCCTCCCCAGACCGTTCGGCCCTCGACGCCCGACGACGGCAGCGGTACCGTCCACGAGAACTCACCGCAGGCGGTGTCGCCGACGTTCGGGCCGGAAGTGATCTTGCAGAGCGTCCGGGTCGGGGAGAAGTCCTCGTCGGTTCGAAAGCACGTAGTCCCCGTCCTGGTCCCAGTAGCTCTGATGGCTGTTGCCCTCGGGAATCTGGAACGCGGGCATCAGCGGATCGGGGCTCGAGTAATCCGAGTC
>JACDAS010000127.1 GCA_013695295.1 Actinomycetota bacterium
GGGCAAGCGCCCCGAATGGACCGAGGCGGAGGATCCCTCGCGCGAGGCGGAGGTGCCGCAGCAGGTCAAGCCGCAGGACGGGAGCGACTAGCCATGTGCTTCAAGAATCTGCCGATCGAGTTCGACGGGTCCGGGCAGGCACGCCTGAAAGGCGGGATCGCCGACCCGTACTCGTTCTCCGTCTCGCGGCCGGAGGTGCGGATGACGGACGCGGAGCGCGAGTCGCAGATCAACACGCTGATCGCGCGGAACGGCCACGTCAAGGACCTGAATATGGACCCGGTCACCCGGGTCGCGGGAGCTCTCGCCGTCAACGTCACTGCCGACCTCGACAGCGGCACGTACCTCGACGCGCGCTCTCAGGCGACGCTCTTCCGGGGCTACGAGGTGATCGCGATGGGTCGCGACCCCCGCGACGCGATCTTCATCACCTCGCGCGCGTGTGGCGTGTGCGGCGGCGTCCACGCGCATGCGTCCGCCTACGCGATCGAGATGGCGATGGGACTCGCGCCGCCGCCGCTCGCGACCGTTGTGCGCAACATGCAGGAGGCGGCGGAGATGGGTTACGACAACCCGCTCCACCTCTACCTCCTCGCGGGGCCGGACTACTCGGAGCTTGTCGTGAAGGCGGTCAACCCGGAGCTCTGGCCGCTCGCGGAAAAGTGGCACTGCCCCGGCGAGAAGCAGCACGGCTTCAAGACGATGGCCGACCTGATGTCTGCCCTCAATCCGCTCACCGGGGAGCTTTACCGGGAGGGACTCGAGTTCACCCGGCTCTCGCGCGAGATGTTCGTCATCCTCGCCGGGAAGTATCCACACCCGCAGACGGTCTGCCCAGGCGGCGTGTCCTCGACGATCACCCTCCAAACGTTGAACGAGTACCACTCGAAGCTCGGACGGATCTTCGATTACGCGCAGCGGCTGCTCGCGGTGTGGGACGACATCCCCGAGTTCTTCTACGAGGCGGACGAGCGCTACACCAAGGTGGGCTCTCGTCCTGTGAACCTGATCGACTCCGGCTTCTGGGACGACCCGTACGCGTACGACGCGACGTACGCGAACTGCTCGGAATGGGGAGACCGGCGCTGGTCGACTCCCGGCGTCGTCATCGACGGCAAGCTCGTGACCACGCGGCTGACCGACATCAACATCGGCTGGGAGGAATTCGTCGAGCACTCCTACTACGAGGAGTGGGCGGGCGACCGCTACGAGACGGACGAGCTCGGCAACCCGCTCAGCCCTCATCATCAGTGGAACAAGCGGACGCTGCCGAAGCCGACGGGGCGCAGCTGGAAGGACAAGTACAGCTGGGCGACCTCACCGCGCTGGGATCGCCATACCGTCGAGGCTGGCGCGTACGCACGGCTCTTCACGACCGCTATGGCCCAGCGCCGTCCGCCCAGCGACCTGATCGAGTCGACCGGAACGAGCCTGAAGATGCTCATTCCGAAGGGTCTCATCGCCGAGCGGGCGGTCGAATGGACGATCCCGGAGCACTGGAACGCGTTCGAACGCAATCGCGGACGCGCGTACCACTATGTCTTCTCGCAGCTGGTCGGCTTCGAGAACCTGCTCGAGGCGTACAAGCTCTTCCGCTCGGGCGAGCGGCGGGTCTCGGCCGTGCCGCCGAGCGAGCTCGACAAGCACATCCCAACGGACGAGCGCCGGAGCGTCGGCTGGTGGGGAGCGGGCCGTGGGTGGCTCAGCCACCACCTCGTCATGGAGGGCGGGAAGATCGCCAACTATCAGATCGTGACGCCCTCGACGATCAACGCCTCGCCGCGCGACCCCTGGGACCAGCCCGGCCCGTACGAAGAAGCGGTGATGAACACCCCGATCATCGAGGACGTGTCAGACCCTTCGAAGTTCACCTCGATCGACATGCTGCGGACGATCCGCAGCTTCGATCCGTGCATGCCGTGTACCACGCATGTCGACACCGGGCACGGAACGATCGTGCGCGAGGTGAACACCTGTGCCTGCGGCGCCGACTGACGTCTTCGTCGGCGGCGTCGCCGAGCTCTGGCAGGGCGATCTCGATCTCGGGCGGCGGGCGATCGAGGTCCTCGCGGCGGAGGATTTCGGGGCGGGGGTAATCGTCGAGGAGCTGTCCTACGGCGCGGTTGCAGTGGCGCAACGACTCGAGGATCTACGCCCGCGGGCCCTCGTGCTCGTCGGGGCTGCAGAGCGTGGGCGGCCGGCCGGAACCGTCGAGCGCCGGGTCGTGGGTGGCAGGGCGCTGCCGCATGCGGAGGCACAGATCGCCGTCGGGGACGCCGTCACGGGGTATGTCTCGATCGATCTCGTCGTCGATGTCGCGAGCGCCCTCGGCGCGCTGCCGGAGGACGCGGTCGCGATCGAGGTGGAACCGGCGGCGACCGGGCCCTCCGAGGAACTCTCGCCCGAGGCCGCGGCGGGGCTCGAACACGCGCTCGAGCTCGTCAAGGCCGAGGTTCGAGGACGCCGAGTGCCTGTGGCCTGACCGCGACGCGCCGAGCGTCGTCGGTCTCGATCACGAGCGCGCCGTCCGTGAGCACGGTGCGCGCCGTCCCGGCGACTTCCGGCCCGCCCGGGCTCATCGGCACGAGCCGCGCCCGCACGGGACGACCGATCGTGGCGCAGCGGCGCAGGTACCCGGCCAGCACCGGCGTCGTCGGATCGGCGAGCCGTGTCTCGAGCGAACCGACCACCGCGGCCAGAAGCGCAGCGCGAGGCGGCTCCGCCTTCTCGACGAGGACGTTGACCACGGCCCATTCGACGCTTTCCGGCCCGAGTTCCGAGTAGATGCCGACAGCCCCTCGGCCCGGCACCGTGTCCGGCCAGTCGACCTCGCCGCCCGTGACGTCCGCGAGGGCAGAGACGGCGACGACGTAGAGCCAGCCCTCGCGGTGGGTGGGCAGCCGCGGACGCAGGACGAGTGAGAAGGCGAGGCTGCGTCCCGGGTGCGGGTGCCATTCGAGTCCCGCACGCCCGCGCGGGGACGCCTGGTACTCGGCAGCGACGACCGCACCCGCCGCTGCCCCCGCCCGGGCCCAGGCGAGGGCCTCCGCCTCCGTTGAGAGCAGAGCTGGGTATGAGCGCACCGCCCGGCCGGGCATCGCCCGGGCCAGCTCGGCTTCGCCGAGGTCGCCGATCAGCTCCACCTGAACGCCCTCTCGAGTCGGAGCAGCTGCGGCGGGGGGAACCTCGCCGAGGCGCTCGAGACGGCGGTGCGAAAGCGCTCGTCGGCAGCCGCGACGAGATCCGCCGTCACGCGCTCGAACTCCACCGGCGGCAGCTCGAGGAGCGCGCCCAGGAGCGGCTCCGCGAGCTCCTGGGGCGCCGACTCGACCCACGCGTCGCATTCGCTCCGCCGCTCGCCCGGGCCGGCCTCCGCCCAGCGGACGAGCTCCTCCCGGACGATCGCGAGCCGCGCGTCCTCCGGCTCGTCGAGCGACACGGCCACGACGTCGCCGCGTCCGTCGGGCACGCGAGCCAGCATCGCGTCGGCCTGGTCGCGCACAGGCGCAGGCACGCCGGGCACCGCGAGCGCCTGGCGCGCGGCGAGGCGAGCCCGTCGAGCGTCGCCACCGAGCTCGTGAGCGAGCGCGAGGTTGGCCTTCGCCATCGCGTGCTCGGCGGGGCGCACGCTGCGGGGATGAGCGCCGACAGCGTCGCGAAAGGCGGCGACCGCGGCGTCGGGTCGGCGAGCGGTGAGGTGTACGAGTCCGAGCGCATTTGCCGCGGCGCCGACCGCCACGAGGTCGCCGGCACGTGTCGCGAGCGCGACGGCATCGGCGAGCATGTCGACGGCGTCGTCCGGCTCCCCCTCCGCCAGAAGAAGCGTGCCGAGCTCCCGCGCGGCCGCCGACTCGGCACGGCGTTCGCCGCTCTTCGCGAACTGCGCCCGGGCGCGGCGGAAAGCGTCGGGGTC
>JACDAS010000132.1 GCA_013695295.1 Actinomycetota bacterium
GGCGGCCTGTGCCGCTTGATCAGGTTCTGCTCCAGGTGCAGCGCCTCGACCTCGGTCCCGGTGACGATCACCTCCACGTCGGCGATCCGCTCGGTCAACTGGGCCATCGATGCCCGCCCGCCCCCGCCGGCGCGCTGGAAGTAGCTGCGGACCCGGGGACGCAGACTCTTCGCCTTGCCAACGTAGAGGACGCCTCCGTCCGACCCCCGGAAGAGGTAGACGCCGGGTCGGGCCGGGAGCGTCTCGAGGCGCTTTGCTAACGCATTTTTCACACTGGCTAGCCTAGCCAGGGGGTATCGTCGCGACGGGTCATGCTTCGATTCCTCCTGATCGCGGCCGCAGCGCTGGCCCTCGCTGCCCCTGCGGCTGCAGGCGGGCCCGCGATGCTCATCGGCGCCGCGGAGGACAGCGTTCGCCAGCCGTCCGTGAGCCAGGCCAGGGCGCAGCTGACGCTGCTCCAGCTCGCGGGCTTGACCTCGGTGCGGCTGACCGCGATCTGGACGCCCGGGCTCCGGAGCCCCACCGCGACCGAGGCCGAGCAGCTCTCGATCGTCGAGCAGGCTGCCCGCCTGAGCGGGATGCGCGTCGTCCTCCAGGTGATGCACGCGGGCAGCCGGACGACGCCCGTGACCGCGGAGCAGCGCGCCGACTTCGCCGCGTATGCCGCTTCGGTCGCCCGGCGCTTCCCGTTCTTCCAGGACTTCGTGATCGGCAATGAGCCAAACCTGAACCGGTTCTGGCTCCCGCAGTTCGGCCTGAACGGAGCCGACGTGGCCGCAGAAGGCTACTTCCAGCTCCTCGTCGAGACCTACGATGCGCTCAAGGCCGTATCCCCGGCGATCAAGGTGCTGGGCGGGGCGCTCGCGCCGCGCGGCGAGGACAATCCGAACTCCACGCGCCACACCCATTCGCCGACCGCCTTCATCACCGACCTCGGAGCCGCCTACCGCGCGAGCGGGCGCGCCCTGCCGATCATGGACTCGTTCGCGATGCATCCCTACCAGGACAACTCGAGCCTGCCGCCAGGGTTCCAGCATCCGCGGACGAAGACGATCGCGCTCGGCGACTACGGCAAGCTCGTGACGCTCCTCGGCCAGGCCTTCGACGGAACCGCGCAACGGGGCTCGACGCTGCCGATCGTCTACGGCGAGTTCGGCGTCGAGTCGGCCATCCCGGCCGAGAAGCTCGACCTCTACTCGGGCTCGGAGCCGGCGGTGACCCGTCCGGTCGACGAAGCGACGCAGGCCTCCTACTACGGCGACGCGCTGGCGCTCGCCTTCTGCCAGCCGAACGTCGAAGCCTTCTTCTTCTTCCACGCCGTCGACGAGCGGCCGCGGCTCGGCTGGCAGTCAGGGCTCTTCTACGCGGACGAGACGGCGAAGTCGGGGCTGCCGGCGGTCGCGGCAGCGGTGCGGGCGGCCCGGGGCGGCGTGATCCAGCGCTGCGAGGGGCTGCAGCTGACGCCGGCACCGAAGCTGGCCGTTCCGCGGGTGCCGGTCGGCTCGCGGACGATCCCCTCGCCCACCCTCACCTGCGACATCGACTGCGCCTACGTGCTGCGGTTCGAGAAGCTGCCCCGACACGCCACGGTGGTCGAGAAGCGAGGCCGGCTCGAGGCCCGCAAGCCGACGAAGGTTCCCTTCGCCGCGCGTCGCCTCGCGAACGGCTCGTACCGCTTCACCGTGCGGGCGACCGCGCCGGTGAACCTGGGCCCGCCGGGTCGAAGCGCCAGCGCCACGATCAGGCTCGGCTGACGGCCACACGCACCGTCCCGACCGCTCGTTTTACGCACCGTGAACAGTTTGCTCCCAGCCGCCTAACCGCGGGCTCACGGCAGCCTCCTACGGTGGAGGTGCTGACGAGTAGCCGACAGGAGGGGCGACGGGATGGCGCTGATGAGGTCAGGCGGCGCGGGGTTCAGGCGCCTGACGAGCGACCGGCACTGGGACATGTCGCCTTCCTGGCGCTCGCAGGGCGACGAGAGCTGCACCGTGCGCGGCACCGAGGCGGACGATGTGCTCAGGGGCACGCCCGGACCCGACCACCTTTGCGGGCTCGAGGGTGACGACACCCTCCGTGCGGGGTCCGGCGACGACGTGCTCGAGGGCGGGATCGGGATCGACCT
>JACDAS010000163.1 GCA_013695295.1 Actinomycetota bacterium
ACGACCTCGGCGTCCAGCTCCCGCCCGTCGACGAAGGAGGCGCGGACGGGGCCGTGCGCGCGCCCGACGACGTGCGCCGAGGTGACGATGAAGCCGTCGGGGGTGATCGCGACCCCGCTCCCTCCACCGTGGAACGTCCGGCCGCCGCGGCCCCGCCGGAAGACCCGCAGGTTCGCGACCGACGGCGCCAGGCGCTCGGCCACCGCGGAGACCGTGCGGGAGTACGCGTCGAGCACGTCTTCCCCCGGAGTGGTGGTTTCGAGGCCGACGAGCCGCAGGTCGCTCATCAAGCCAAGCTAGCAAGCGGCAGGGGAGGTCCCGCTGAGCCCGCTGAGCCGGTCGATCATCTAGGCTCGCCCGCGATGGCCGAGGTCGAGAGCAGCCGCGAGGGCGGCGTCCAGACGATCACGCTGAACCGGCCGGAGGTCTTCAACGCCCTCAACGCCGCCGTCCACGCCGCTCTCCTCGCGGCCCTGAAGGAGGCGCGCGCCGCGGACGTCCGCGCGGTCGTGATCACGGGAGCGGGCCGCGGCTTCTGCGCCGGCCAGGACCTGACCGAGTTCCAGGGCGAGCTCGGGGACGTGGGCGAGCGCCTGCGCGCGACGTACCACCCGAACGTGCTCGCGATCCGCGAGCTGGAGAAACCCGTGATCGCGGCGATCAACGGCCCGGTCGCGGGCGCGGGGCTCTCGCTGGCGTGCGCGTGCGATGTCCGCATCGCGGCTGATACGGCGAGCTTCGTCCCGGGCTTCGTCGGGATCGGGCTCGTGCCCGACGCGGGCGGGTCCTTTTTCGTGACGCGGATCCTCGGGCAGGCCAGGGCCTTCGAGTGGATGACGTCGAACCGGAGGCTGACCGCGGCCGAGGCGCACGCCTGGGGGCTCGTGTCCGAGGTCGTGGAGTCCGACTCGCTGGCCGCCCGTGCCGCCGAGCTCGCGGCGACCTATGCGGCGGCGCCGACGCGTGGGATCGGGATGACCAAGCGCCTGTTCGACCGGGCGGCCACGTCGACACTCGAGGAGCAGCTCGAGCTCGAGGCCCAGCTTCAGACCGTGGCGACGAAGAGCGAGGACTTCGCCGAGGGCGTCGCAGCGTTCCTCGAGAAGCGCTCGCCGAGGTTCACCGGCCGCTGAGGATCGGCGAGGCGAGCAGCGCGTCGGAGCTCGCTGCGGCGCGCGTTCTCTTCCGCGAGTACGCAGACTCGCTTGGGATCGACCTCTCGTTCCAGGCCTTCGAGGAGGAGCTCGAGCGCCTGCCGGGGGACTACGCGCCGCCCGGAGGCCGCCTCCTCCTTGCCGTGGACGACTCGGGCGAGGCGCTCGGCTGCGTCGGGGTGCGCCCGCTCGCCGAGGCGACCTGCGAGCTGAAGCGCCTCTACGTCCGGCCGCAGGCCCGCGGAACGGGGCTCGGTCGTGTGCTCGCCGTGGCCGCCGTCGCTGCGGCCCGCGAGCTCGGCTACGCGTCCATCCGCCTCGACACGCTGCCCGGAATGACCGAGGCGACTGCTCTTTACCGCTCGCTCGGCTTCCAGGAGATAGCTCCGTACCGATTCAACCCCGTCCCGGGAACGCGTTTCCTCCAGCTCCGGCTCTAGCACTTCTCGGTCCCGGGATGCACGACGTACACGAAGACCTCCGCACGGGGCGACCCTGGCCGATGGGTCGCCCCGTGGCGGGTGGATCAGCGCGAGACTCGAACCTTCGTCGAGCGGAGCCAGCTACGCGTGCCGTCTCGGTAGACGGCCTGCAACCGATAGCGGTAGCTCACCCCGGACCGGGCCGAACGGTCGAGGGCCCGGTAGCTTGCCCCGGCGGCTGAGCCGCGGGCGGCAATGATCGCCTTGTTGATCCGCGTCAGCGCCCCCGCACCCTGGCGCCAGAGGTTGAAGCCCACGAGATTGGTCTCCGACGCGGTCCGCCAGCGGACGCTGACTCCGGCTGCGGTCGTGCTCGCCGCCAGGCCGGTGATCCGAACGGCAGTCGGCGTCGGCGTTACGACCGGCAGAATGACGGTCGAGTCGCAGGGCCCGGATCCCATTGCTGCGCCCGGACAGGCCACGCTCGAGTCGTAGTAGATGACCGAACCGGTACCGGTGTCCAAGTAGTGAGGGTCGATCTTGAGCACGAGCTTCGTGGTCGCCGTGATCTGCGGCACGGTCAGGGTCAATCCGAGAAGCTCCGGGGTGTTCGGCAGAGAGGGGGTGACGTCGATGCCCATCGGGGCCGCGGTCTCGGTCGAGAAGACCAGTGCCCCGTCGGCCCAGAGCTCGAAGTCCCAGGCCATGCCGAACGCAATCGCCGTGGCGTTCACCGACGCCCACCAGTTGATTCTCATGTCACCCTGGATCGTGACCGGGGCCGTGAGTACCCAGATCCAGTTGGGGTCGATGGTGCTCCGGTCGATGTTCTGCGAGAGTACGGCACCAGCCACCGGCCATTGGGCTGCGGTCGCTGCAGACAATGCGGGCATCGCCCGCAGATCGGAGCAGGTATTCGACGTGACGTCGAGGGGGCCGACCCCGGTGCAGCCGGCGTCGTCAGGCGGGTTGCCGTTGAAGTGCAGAGTCGTCAGGGTCACCACCGAGGCCCGGGCGACGCCGGCGGGCACGAGCGAGCTCAGCGCGCCGAAGTGGCTTGTGCCTACTGCGGTCGCAGCTGTCGATCCTCGCGCGATGGTCGTGCCGAGGAATGCCGCAAGGAACAGAGCCAGGGGAAGAAGGTAGATCGCTCGCCGCCGCCGCACGCAAATTCTCATGGACAGACGCTCCTTGTTCGAGATCTCCGCTCCGTCAGCGCGAATTGAGCCGGGGAGCCAGGAGGGTGATCTCCGCTCCGTCGAAGCGCGAAACCCAGTCCCGGGAACGCGCCTCCTCCAGCTCCGGCTAATCCTCGGCGCAGGTGGTGGCCCCGACCTGGCGCGCGAGGGCGTCCGAGCCTCGCTCCGCAGCCGCGGCCTCACGGGTCAGGCGGCCCACCTCGGCCTCGTCGCCGTCCTTCGCCGCGTCGCGCACCTTCCGGACGCGCTCGAGCGCCGCGTCACCGGTCGCGAGCCACGCGTCGACCGACTCCTCGATCGTCTCCGGCGGCTCGAGCGCGTGAAGGTCGTCGAGCCCGTCCTCGAAGATCGGGATCGCCTTGTCGGCGTAGTCGCCGAGCTCCGCGACCGTCGCCGGCGTCCCGAGATCGTCGATCTTGCCGTTGAAGTCCTTGCAGATCGCGTTCGCCTGGTCCGCGAACTCGGTCGCCGTCAACCGGTCGCCGCCGCTGTCGCCGCCACCGCATCCCGCGGCGGCGATGGCGAGCGCGAGCGCGAGGACGGTGAGCGAGACTGACCAACGCATGCAGCGAGGCCACCGCAGCCGCGTCTGCTGGGGCGCCTCAGCGGCGGGCCAGTAGACGATCTCGCAGTCGTCGGCGACGCGATCGGAGAGGTCGGCGTAGACGACGTCCTGCTCGACGAGCCAGCGCTGGGAGTTGGTGCCGCAGCGGATCGTGTCGCGACGGCCGTCCTGCGCGAGCACCCGGTCGTTGCCTGAAGGGAGACCGCTCCTCAGACACACCTCCGAGGTGTGTCTGACACTCCTCCGA
>JACDAS010000172.1 GCA_013695295.1 Actinomycetota bacterium
GGCGGCCGTCGGGAGACCAGGTCGGGTGCTCGTCGATCGAGGCCTCGCGCGTGATCCGGCTCTCGGCGTTCCCGTCGGGGCGCAGCGAGTAGAGCTCGGGGTTGCCCTCCCGCGCGCTTGCGAAGGCGATCAGCCTCAGGTCGAAGCGCGCGCTCGCCGTGGTGTTGCCGTTGACCGTCAGCGTGCACTTCGGCCCCGTCGCGCTCGCACAGGCACCTCCCCAGCCCGAGAAGCGGGAGTCGGCCGCCGGGGCCGCGGTGAGGGTCGTCTTCGAGCCCGGGCTGTAGCTCGACGAGCACGTCCCGCCGCACGAGATCGCCGCGTTCGCGCTCGTGACAGTGCCCCCGCCCGAGCCCTGCTTCGTCACCGACAGCGTGAAGGTCGTGATCGGATCGCGCGAGAAGCTGGCCGAGACGGATTCGGGCTTCCGACGAACGTCGACGGAGCACGCGCCGGAGCCGGAGCACGCCCCGCCCCAGCCGTCGAACGACCAGCCTGCGTCGGGTGAGGCGCTCAGTGTCACGACGGCGGTGAAGTCCCGCGAGCACGTCGGCGGGCAGTTGATGCCGGCCGGGCTGCTCGTGACGTGCCCGAAGCCGCTGACGGAGACGCTGAGGGTCGCGGTCGGCGCCGCGCGGAGCGGCGTCGCGAAGAGACCGAGCGCGAGCCCGACGAGCGCGACGCGCCGTACCCGCCTGCCCCAGCCGGCTCCCGTGGCTCTGCCGATGCTCGAAGTCTAGATTGCTTGCACGCGCGGCACCGCGCGAGCAAGATGGCCTGCTCGACGATGCGCCGGAGCGAGCTCGATCCCGACCCGCTGCGCCAGTTCGAGGCCTGGTTCCGTGAGGCCGAGCAGCGCGAGGTGCCGGTGCCCGAGACGATGACGGTCGCGACTGCGACCCGCGCGGGCGCCCCCTCTGCCCGCCAGGTTCTGCTGAAGAGCTTCGACGAGCGCGGGTTCGTCTTCTTCTCGAGCTCGTCGAGCCGAAAGGGGCGTGAGCTCGCCGAGAACCCCCGCGCTGCGCTCCTTCTCCACTGGCCACCGCTCGGCCGTCAGGTCCGGATCGAGGGCTCGGTCGCGCCGATCGCGCCCGAGGAGTCGGATCGCAATTTCCGCAGCCGCCCGCTCGGAAGCCGCCTGAGCGCGGCGGCGTCCCGGCAGAGCGAGGTCGCCGAGTCCCGCGAAGAGCTCGAGCAGGCCGTCGAAACGCTCCGGGCCGCGACCGGCCATGGCGAGCTGCCGCGGCCCGAACACTGGGGCGGCTACCGTGTCGAGCCGGCGGAGTACGAGTTCTGGGAGCACCGCGAAGACCGCCTCCATGACCGCTTCCGCTACCGCCGCGAGGCCGGCGGCTGGCGGCTCGACCGCCTCTTCCCATAGCTCCGGCTTGCGCCGGAGGCCTGGCTCTGAAGGAAGGCCGTGTGCGATAGCCCCCGTTCGAGGTCGCGCGAAAGCGTGCGGCCTCCGATAGAGATGGCATGTCCCGGAGTCTCCGCACCCTGCTCCTCGCCGCCCTCGCCGCGGGGCTGCTCACCTCGACGGCGTCCGCGTCGAACCTGATCGATCGCGACGCCACCGGCGTCAAGCTCGGGGTCGACGGTACCGGCATGGCGCTCCTCACCTACCAGGCCGGCGGCAAGCTCAAGCACGTCCTCGCCTGGGGCGCCCTGAACGCGCATGCCCCCACGAAGGCGAAGAAGCAGCGAGAGTTTTCGCTCGACTACAGCGGCGGCTGGAAGCTCAGCCACAAGCTGCCCCTGCTCTGGAAGTCGTTCGAGAACACCTGCGCGCCCTACCGAGGACAGGCGCTCGCCTGGCTCGTGACGGCCTGCACCGCGCCGGACGGCACGCACTGGGCGGTGCAGAGCTGGCAGCGGATGCTTCCGAACTACGGTCTGCCCGCGCGCGATCCCAGCCTCGACGTCTGGGAGCTCAGGCTCTCGCACTGGCGCGACGACCTCCCGGTCTTGACCGTCAAGCAGGATTGGGCCTACGGCAGCTACGAGAACCTCTACGGATCGGTCGCGTACCGCGGCCAGCCGATGTACGGCTTCGGCACGACCCGGTTCGGCGCTCCGACCGACAACTACGGCGTCCTCGTCTACGTCGACACGCGGAACTCCACGTACGGCGCCGGCTGGCGGCGCGAGAACAGCTTCGTCACCCACAAGAACACGGGCGTCTTCTGCTACGGCTTCTTCCCGCACGGCGCCAACCCCTCGGGGAACGGCGACGACTACCGGGCCACAGCCGTCGGCCCGGGCGTCCTTCCCGATCTCCTGTGGGAGGGTGCTTCCCTGGGCAAGTTCGATGCGAAGCTCGACCTCGAGGCGACCGCAGATCAGCGCCTGAACTTTGTCGACAGGCTCTGCTCCTACAAGTAGGACAGGGCAAGGCTCCATATTCGGAGCGGGTCTGCGGGCCATCTAGCGCTCCTATGATCGGCGTGTGGCCGACGGGCAGGATCTCCGCGCGCTGATGCGGTCGTTCCCGGCCGGCGTCGCCGTCGTAACCGTGGACGTCGAGGGCCAGCGCCTCGGGCTCACGGTCGGCTCGCTCGTCTCGCTCTCGCTGGAACCGCCGCTCGTCGGCTTCGCCGTCAGCCGCCAGGCTGCCCTGCACGAGCTCTTGCGCGCTGCCGGACGCTGCGCGATCAACCTGCTCGCAGCCGAGCAGGAAGCCCTGGCGGCGCACTTCGCGCGCGGCGTGCCGCCGATCGCACTCTGGCAGGGAATCGTCACCCGTCCCGAGAGGAACGGGCCGCCCCTGCTGGAGGGCGCCCTCGGCTGGCTCGAGTGCCGAACTCGCGCGGAGCACGACACCGGCGACCACTCGTTCTTCGTGTGCGAGGTGCTCTCGGTCGAGCGCGGGCCCGGCCGCATCGGTCTCGCCTTCTTCGAGCAGCGGTACGCATCGTCGTGATCGACGCGGTCGTCTTCGACCTCGACGGCATCCTGATCGAGACCGAGGAGATCTGGGACGAGGTGCGGGAGAGGCTGGCCCGGGAGGGCGGGGGCCGCTACGACGCCGAGGCCCAGCGGGCGATGATGGGCATGAGCTCGCTCGAGTGGTCCCGCTACATGTCCGAGGAGCTCGGCCTGCCAGGCTCGCCGGAGGAAATCTCGTCCGAGGTCGTCCGCCGGATGGTCGAGCGCTACCGCCTGGAGCTGCCGCTGCTCGAGGGCGCGGTGGCGACGGTCGAGGCGCTGGCGAAACGCTGGCCGCTCGGCCTCGCCTCGTCGTCGAACCGGGAGCTGATCGACGCGGCCCTCGAGCTCGGCGGCCTGGCGGGCCTCTTCGCGACGACGGTCTCGTCCGAGGAGGTGCCGCGTGGGAAGCCGGCCCCGGACGTCTACCTCGAGGCCGCACGGAGGCTCGGAGTCGATCCCGAGCGCTGCGCCGCGATCGAGGACTCCCACAGCGGCATCCGGAGCGCGAGCGCCGCAGGGATGCGCGTCGTCGCGATCCCGAACCGCAGCTACCCGCCCGACGGCAAGGCGCTCGCCCTCGCGGACGTGGTGCTTCGGTCGATCGAGGAGCTGTCGGCCGAGTCGATCGTCCGCAAATAGCGAGAAAGTCGTGGGGCCGGCCGCGGGCCTCCCTCCACGTATGAGCCTACTTCGGAAAGGCGCGCAGCTGTGCGACGTCGCGTGCCGGGGGTGTGCCGATCAGTCCCCGACCCGCCCGAGCAGCACGCACGCGTTGTGGCCGCCGAGGCCCATCGCATTCGACAGCGCGACCTCGATCGGGGCGCGGCGCGACTCGTTCGGGACGTAGTCCAGGTCGCACTCCGGATCCGGCACCCGGTAGTTGATCGTGGGTGGGAGCACGCCGTCCCGAAGCGCTAGCACACACATGATCGCCTCGATCGCTCCCGCGGCCCCGAAGCAGTGACCCATCATCGACTTGGTCGACGAGACCGCCAGCCGGTAGGCGTGCTCCCCGAACACCTGTTTGAGCGCCCTCGTCTCGGCGGCGTCGCCGAGCGGGGTCGACGTCCCGTGCGCGTTCACGTAGCCGACCTGCTCCGGCTCGAGCCGGGCCGCATCGAGCGCACGCCGGATCATCTGGCTGACGCCCACGGCCTCAGGCTCGGGCGCCGCCATGTGGTAGGCGTCGTTCGAGTTGCCGTGCCCGAGCACTTCCGCGTACACCTTCGCCCCTCGCGCGCGGGCCGCGTCGAACTCCTCCAGCACGAGCACACCCGCCCCTTCCCCCATCACGAAGCCCGCGCGGGTCGCGTCGAACGGCCTCGACGCTCTGGGTGGGTCCTCGTCCTCTGCCGCCAGGCCGCGCATGGCGCAGAAGCCGGCCAGGATCAACGGATGGATGCACGCCTCGGTGCCGCCGGCGAGGATGGCGTCGGCCTCGCCGCGCCGGATCAGACCGGCTCCCTGGCCGACGGCGTCCGACCCCGTGGCGCAGGCCGAGACCGGCGCGTAATTGGGTCCCCGGTACCCGAGGGAGATCGCGAGCTGCCCGGACGCAGCGTCCACGAGGACGCTCGGAATGAAGGCCGGCCCCACCCTCCCCGGGCCACGCGTTCCGAGAATTTCGGCCTGCTCGACAATGCCGATTACACCCCCGATCGCCGACCCGAGGACGATGCCGACCCGGTCACGGTCGATCCCGTCCAGAGCGGCGTCTTGGACTGCCTCCCGAGCGGCGGCGAGCGCGAAGAGGACGTTCCGGTCGAGCTTCCGCACTTCCTTCGCCGAGGCGATCGCCGAGGGGTCGAACTCCTTTACCTCCGCGGCGATGCGCACGGGGAACTCGCTCGCGTCGAACGCGCGGATGAAATCGATCCCGCTCCGACCTGCGCGCGCGGCTCGCCACGTCGAGTCGACGTCGTTGCCGAGCGGGGTGACCGCCCCCAGGCCGGTGACAGCAACTCGCCTCACCGTGCCAGCTTAGAACTCGTTTCAGAATGACGCCTCGGCACAGGCTTCATTTTGAAACGGGTTCTGAAAAGCTCTGGATCCTCTTCATCGCGAAGCGGCCGACCTCGCGGCCGAACACGGTCGCCGTCCCGCGGTAGCCGTCGGCCACTGGCGCGAGCACGTCGACGAGCGGCGCGAGCAAACCCCGGTAGCGCAGCGAGAGGCCGACCACGTCGAAGGGGATGCCCGGCAGCGATCCGAGCACGGTCACGCCCCGGTCACCCTCGATTCGCTTGCGGACCCCGAGCAGAGGCGGGAGCAGCCCGCCCGTCCGCTCGACCACCCAGACTCCGTCCAGCTCGCGCACGTATCTACCCTTCCAGGCCGTGACGCCGGAAAACCTGCCGTTCCCGCCGATGGAGGCTCAGCTGGTCGAGGAGCTACCGCAGACCGGCGACTGGCAGTACGAGCCGAAGTGGGACGGCTTCCGCGGCGTGCTCGAGAACCTCGATGGCGAGCTCGCCCTCTGGAGCCGCAACGGTCGCCCTCTGCTCCGCTACTTCCCGGAGCTACGGCGGCTCGGGGAGGTCCTCCCGGCGCACTCGGCCCTCGACGGTGAGGTGGTGATCTCGCGTGAGGGCCGGCTCGACTTCGACTCGATGCAGCTCCGCTTGCACCCCGCCGAGAGCCGCATCCGCCGGCTCTCGGCCGAGCTGCCGGCCGAATTCGTCGCCTTCGACGTCCTGCTCTGGAGAGGCGAGCCGGTGCACCTGCGCGCGCTCGAGGAGCGCCGCACCGCCCTCGAGCGCCTCCCCGGCGGCTTCCGCGTCTCGCCCGCGACCCGCGACCCGGACGCCGCGCAGGAGTGGCTGGGGAGGCTCGAAGCCGCCGGCCTCGACGGTGTGGTCTGCAAGCGCCTCGGACTGCCGTACCTTCCCGGCTCGCGCGACGGGGTGCTGAAGGTGAAGAAGCACAAGACCGCGGACTGCGTGATTGTCGGCTTCCGCTGGAGCGACAAGGTTCAGGGGCAGATCTCGACGCTCCTGCTCGGCGTCTTCGACGAGACGGGGGAGCTCGACTTCGTGGGGCACGCCTCCGGCTTCCCGGCCCCCGTCCGGCGGCAGCTGCACGAGCTTCTACCCCCGCTGCAGGGAGGGGGCCACCTCAGCGACCGTCGCGTTCCCGGCGGCCAGAGCCGCTGGTCGCAGGGCAAGGAGCTCGAGTGGAATCCCGTCCGGCCCGAGCTCGTCTGCGAGGTTCGCTACGACAAGCTCGAGGGCGACCGGTTCCGCCACGGAACGCGGTTCCTGCGCTTCCGGCCCGACAAGGATCCGAAACAGTGCACGTGGGGCCAGCTCCGGCCGCCCCGCCGCGCCGACGACCCGACCTTCGAGAGCCTGCTCGCATAGGGCGTCACCTTGCCTAGGGATCTTTCCGGCGCGCACGGGAAGGCTGCACGCGCGCCGGCTCGCCCGGCATCTTCGGGAAGTTCGGCGGGTAGGGCGCCTCGCCCACTCCTTCGCGCTCCTCGCGCTCGACCCACTCGAGCAACGCACCGAGATCGCAGACGGCCTCGTCGATGCCCGCCTGAACGTCCCCCAACCGCGCGAAGCGCTCGAGCATCGTCGGGATCGTGAAGTCCTCGGTCTCGACGTCGGGCAACTCGTCCCAGTCGACCGGGGCGGAGACCGTCGCGTCCCGCCGGGCCCGGACCGAGTAGGCCGAGGCGATCGTCCGGTCGCGGGCGTTCTGGTTGTAGTCGATGAAGACGCGCGCACCCCGCTCCTCCTTCCACCAGGCCGTCGTCACGAGCTCCGGAAGCCGGCGCTCCACCTCCCGGGCGAAGGCGAGGGCGCAGCGGCGAACGACCGGGAACTCCCAGCGCGGCTCGATGCGGCAGGCGACGTGGATCCCGCGGTTCCCGGAGGTCTTCGGCCAGCCGGTGTAGCCCAGCTCTGCGAGCACCTCCCGCACGAGCGCCGCCACGCGCCTGGCGTCCGCGAACGTCGTGCCCGGCTGCGGGTCGATGTCGATCCGGAGCTCGTCCGGATGGTCGACGTCGGCCCGGCGGGACGGCCAGGGGTGGAAGTCGATCGTGCCGAGGTTCGCCGCCCAGGCGACCTGGGCCACCTCCGTGACGCAAAGCTCGTCGGCATGGCGACCCGAGGGAAAGGTGACCCGGGCGGTCTCGATCCACTCTGGGCGGTGCTGCGGAACACGCTTCTGGTAGATCGCCTCGCCCTCGGCCCCGTCGGGATGGCGCTTCAGCTGCGTCGGCCGCTCCCGGAGCGCGCGGACGATGCCCTCTCCCACACCGAGGTAGTAGGACACGTGGTCGAGCTTCGTCTCGCCACGCGCCGAGAAGAACACCTTGTCCGGGTTCGTCACGCGGACCAGGCGCTCCCCAACCTCGAGCTCGACGAACGGCGACGCCATGCGCGGAAGTATCGTGTCTCGCGTGCTGGAGGAGACCCCGCAGCGCCTCGGCATCTCGCTCGAGCCGCTCGACGACCACGTCGTGATCGAGCCGAGCGACGAGGAGACGGAGACGCGCGCCGGGTTGATCATCCCCGCGAGCGCGGAGGCGGGGTGCATCACGGGGATCGTCATCGCCGCCGGACCCGACGCGAGCGGAGTCGAGCCGGGGGACAAGGTGCTCTTCCCGAAAGGGGCGGGCTTCGACGTCCGACTCGCCGGGACCGCGGTCAAGGTGCTCCCCCGCGCCGAGCTGATCGCGCGCGTGCACGACTGAGTGCAAGCACCTGCGAGAGCGCCAAGGTAATCTCAGCCGCGATGCGACTTGCGGCCGCCCTTGCCGTCCTTGGCGCCCTCGCGATCCCTGCGACGGTTCTCGGCGGGCCCGAGGCAAGCCATGCCCCGGATGCCTGCGGCAAGGCGAGCCTCAACCTGCTCGAGGATGGGCGCCTGACGATCGGCACCGACAACCCCGCCTTCCCCCCGTGGTTCGACGGGAAGGAGAAGCAGGGCTCCAAGTTCAAGGTCAGCGATCCGACCTCGGGCAAGGGCTACGAGTCCGCGGTCGCCTACGGGGTCGCTCGCCGGCTCGGCTTCGCTCGCTCCGAAGTTGCCTGGACGGCCGTGCCGTTCAATCGATCGTTCGCTCCCGGCAAGAAGCCCTTCGACTTCTACATGGCCCAGGTCTCCTACCGGCCCGAGCGGGCGAAGGCCGTCTCGTTCAGCGCCTCGTACTACTTCGTCAACCAGGCGGTCGTCGGGATCAAGGGCACGCCGATCACCCGGGCGAAGACCGTGGCGGCCCTCCGCGGCTACAAGCTCGGCGTCCAGATCGGGACGACGAGCTACCAGTACATCGTCAAGTACGTGAAGCCGGGCTCGACGCCTGCGGTGTTCGACTCCAACGCCGACGCGGTCGCTGCGCTCAAGAACAAGCAGATCGACGGACTCGTCGTCGACTTCCCGAGCACGGGCTACATCACCGCTGTCCAGGTGCCGACCTCGACCGTCGTTGGCAGACTCCCGACGAAGGGCGTCAAGGAGCGCTTCGGACTCGTGTTCCAGAAGGGGAACTCCCTGGTGGCGTGCGTGAACGGCGCCTTGGCGAAGATGCGCTCGGACGGCACGCTCAAGCGTCTCGAACAGCGCTGGCTCGCCCAGGCCGGCGGCGCCCCGATCCTGAAGTAGCTCCTGCGCGGCGACCGCGGATCGCGGATCCTCGGCAGCCTGGCGGGCGGCGGCGACCCGCGCCGCAGTGTCGCGATCGCGCTCGCGAGCACCGCCGTCTTCTTCGCGGCGATCGGGTTCCTGATCGTTCGCTCGTCCGGCTGGCCGGAGGTCAAGCGCGCGTTCTTCGACCGCGATCAGTTCACGAGCTCGCTGCCCGAGATTGCGTCCGCGTTCCTCACGAACGTCAAGATCTTCTTGATCGCCGAAGGGGTGATTCTCGTGCTCGCGCTCGCGATCGCAGTCGTCCGCAGCCTGCCCGGGCCGGTCTTCTTTCCCCTCCGGATGCTGGCGATCGCGTACGCGGACTTCTTCCGAGGCGTGCCGACGATCCTCGTCATCTACATCCTCGGGTTCGGCGCGCCCGCGCTGGGACTTTCGGGCGTGCCGACGTCGACGATCTTCTGGGGGATCGTCTCGCTCGTGCTCGTGTACTCCGCGTACGTCTCCGAGGTCTACCGGGCCGGAATCGACTCCGTTCACCCGAGCCAGGAGGCCGCCGCGCGCTCGCTCGGGCTGTCGCGAGGCCAGGCGCTGCGCCACGTGATTCTGCCCCAGGCGGTGCGCAGGGTCATGCCTCCGCTGCTGAACGACTTCATCGGCCTCCAGAAGGACTCGGCGCTCGTCGCCCTGCTCGGCACCGTCGAGGCCTTCCGTCAGTCGCAGATCAACGTGGCCGCGACCTTCAACTACACGCCCTACGTCGCCACGGCTCTCCTCTTCGTGGCGCTGACGATCCCGCTCGCCCGCCTGACCGACTGGCTGGTCGCGCGCGACCGGCGGCGCCAGCAGGCGGGCAGGACGACCGGATGAGCCCGGTGCTCCTCGTCGAGGGCCTGCGGAAGTCCTTCGGCCGGGTCGAGGTGCTGAAGGGCATCGACCTTGCCGTCGCCGAGCACGAGGTCGTCTGCCTCATCGGGGCGTCCGGCTCCGGGAAGTCGACCATGCTCCGCTGCATCAATCTCGTGGAGCCGATCGATGCCGGGCGGATCCTCGTCCGCGGCGAGGAGATCACCGCGCGGGGTGTCGACCGAAATCGCGTGCGCCGCGGGATCGGAATCGTCTTCCAGGCCTTCAACCTCTTCCCGCACATGACCGTGCTCGCGAACGTCACCCTCGGCCCGCGGAAAGCCCTCCGTCTCCCCCGCGCGGCGGCCGAGGCCGAGGCAACCGAGCTGCTCCGGCGCTTCGGTCTGGCCGACAAGCGGGACGAGTATCCGGACCGGCTGTCGGGCGGCCAGCAACAGCGGGTTGCGATCGTCCGGGCGCTCGCGATGAAGCCGGGCCTGATGCTGCTGGACGAGGTGACGAGCGCCCTCGATCCCGAGCTCGTGGCGGAGGTGTTGGAGGTGATCCGCGAGCTCGCGTCCGCAGGCATGACGATGGTGATCGCAACCCACGAGATGGCGTTCG
>JACDAS010000195.1 GCA_013695295.1 Actinomycetota bacterium
TTGGGCCGTGAAGGATTCGAACCTTCGACCTTGGGATTAAGAGTCCCCTGCTCTACCAACTGAGCTAACGGCCCGGACGGCGGCCTAGTCTAGCCGCGAGCGCCGGGAGCGACTCCCGCTCAGGGACGGCTCTCGGGCCTCGCGGGGACGAGGAAGCCGAGCTCGACCAGTCGGCGGACGATCGGCAGCACCACCGCCGTGAACGCATCGCGATCGAGCCCGAGGGCGTCCGACACCTCCTCGAGGATCGCCCCGACCCGACGCCTGCCGTCGACGCGGGAGAGCACCTCGAGGCCGGGCCCGTCGATCGTTCCGGCAAAGGGCAGGCCGCCCTCCAGCAGGAGGCGGGCCGGCTCGGATACCGAGCGGCCCTCCTGCCGTCGCTCGACCTGCTCCAGCCGGTGGTCAGCCAGCGAGAAGATCTGAACGAGCAGAGCGCGCTCGTGCCCGAGGCCGGCGAGGAAGTCCCGGGCTGCGAAGAGCCCCTCGACGGCCGCACCGCTCGGCCCGATCGCCTCCGGCGACAACTCCTCCGCCCGCACCCAGCTGGCGCCCGACCGGCGGCGGAGGGTCACCGTCCCGTACTCGAGCGCCTCGTAGCCCTGCTCGCGGTAGAGGCGCAGCCAGCGATCGAGCGCAGCCGGGTATCCGGACGGATCGCCGGCGCGGACGAGCTGGAGCCAGCTGGCCGCGTAGGCGAGCGGCTCGTCCGAGCGGTGGTGCAGAAGCAGGGCATCGCAGCCGGAGGCCTCGACCCAGCGCCGCGGCTCGTCCTCCCAGCCCTCGCCCGCGCGACGGCCCCAGTTGCAGAGCACGTGCGCGAACCCGCCCTCGGCGAGGTGGGCGGGCACCCCCCGGACGAGCCGGCGGGAGACCTCGTCGGCCGGGAGGTCGCTGTCCCTGAAGGCGTAGCGGGTGTCCGGGGAGACCACGAACGGCGGGTTGCACACGACGAGGTCGAACCGGAGCCGCTCGACGGCGTCGAAGAGGTGGCCCTCGTGCCAGGCGACGTTCGCCACGTCGTTCAGGACCGCGTTGAAGGCGGCGAACGCAAGCGCGCGGGGGTTGATATCCGTGCCGAGGACGGTGCGCGCGTGGCTCCCGGCGAGCAGGGCCTGCACCCCGCAGCCGGTGCCCACGTCGAGGGCGGCGTCGACCTGGCGTCGGACGGTCAGGCTCGCGAGCGTGATCGACGTCGGGCTGACGCCGGCGACGTGGTCGGGACTCGCGTCCGGCTCCTCGAGCGCGCCGAGGCGGTCGCTGGCGAGGAGCAGACCCTCGTGCGGGGCAAGCTGCACCCGCGCCCGGAGCTCGTCGCCGTCGCGATCGGCGAGGCCGAGCCGCTCGAGGTCGGGGGAGAGGGCGCGCTCTGCCGCTGCCGCCGGAACAGGCAGGTCGAGCAGGAAGAGCGAGACGGCGAGGGAGACCGGCTCGCCGGCCGGCAGTCTCCGCACGCTGAGCGCACGGTCTGCCTGCAGGCGCGGCGGAGCGGCGTTCGGGCCGAAGAGCTCGCGCACGCCCGCGGGCGTGAAGCCGAGCTCCTCGAGCCGGGCGCGCAGCCGGGCAAGCGCAACCGGGTCCCGGAGCGGCGGCATCCACCTCCTCCCTGCGTAGGCTTGGGCCGAGTGAGGATCCTCTCAGTCGTCGGGAACCGTCCGCAGTTCGTCAAGTCGGGCCCGGTGTCCGAGGCGCTCCGGGCGGTGGGGATCGAGGAGGTTGTCCTCCACACCGGCCAGCACCACGATCGGGGGCTGTCGCAGGTCTTCTTCGACGAGCTCGGCCTCCCGGAGCCCGCTTACCGCCTCGATGCGCGGACGGCCGACGCGGCGAGGATGAGCGCGCTGATCGAGCCGGTGCTCGTGGCCGAGCGCCCCGACCGCGTCCTCGTCTACGGCGACACGAACTCGACGCTTGCGGGAGCCCGCGCGGCCGCGCGGGCGGGGATCTCGATCGCGCACGTGGAGGCCGGCCTGCGGAGCGGCGACCTCTCGATGCCGGAGGAGCGAAACCGGCTCGAGGTCGACCGGCTCGCCTCGCTCCTCCTCTGCCCCGACGAGCGCTCTCGGCAGGTGCTCGCCGCCGAGGGCGTCCCCGGCGCGGCCGAGGTGGTGGGAGACGTGATGTACGACGTCTCGCTCCGCCTGGCGCCGGTCGCCCGACGGCGCTCGCGGGCACTGGCCGACCGCGACCTCGAGCCGGGCGCCTACCTCGTCGCGACAGTCCACCGTGAGGCGAACGTCGGGGCGGAGCGACTCGGCCGGATCGTCCAGGGGCTGAATCGCCTCGCCGAGCCCGTCGTCTTCGCCGCCCACCCCCGGACCGCCGCGGCGCTCCGCCTGCACGATCTCGCGTCCCACATCCTCGTGACCCCGCCGCTGGGATATCTCGACCTCGCAGCCCTCGCCTCGCAGGCCCGGGTGATCCTCACCGACTCCGGGGGTCTGCAGAAGGAGGCGTACTGGTACGGCGTCCCCTGCGTGACGCTGCGACCCTCGACCGAGTGGGTCGACACGATCGAGGTCGGCGCGAACGTCCTGGTGGACGACGACCCGGACCGGATCGAAGCCGCCGTCGCACGCGCTGCCATGCCTGTCGAGCGACCGCAGCTCTACGGCGACGGCAGCGCCTCGAAGCGGGTCGCAGCGGCCCTGCTCGCTAGCCTTGCCCGGTCGTGAGCGACGTCGCCATCGTCGGGGCGGGCTACGTGGGCCTCCCCCTCGCACAGGTCTTCGCGGACGCCGGCAAGAGCGTCCTGCTGGTCGACGTCGCCCGAGGCGTCGTCGACGGGATCAACCGCGGTGAGAGCCACATCGAGGACGTATCCTCCGAACGCCTTGGCCCCCACGTCGCGGCAGGCCTGATCCGCGCGACCGTCGACTACGACGAGCTGCGGGCTGCCGATGCGATCGTGATCGCCCTCGCCACGCCGCTGACGAAGCAGCGCGAGCCTGACCTGACGATCATCAAGCGCGCCTCAGAGGGGATCGCGCTACGGCTGCGGCCCGGCCAGCTCGTCGTGCTCGAGTCGACGACCTACCCCGGGACGACGCGCGAGGTCGTGCAGCCGATCCTCGAATCGGGTGGCCTGCGGGCGGGGGAGGACTTCAACCTCGCGTTCTCGCCCGAGCGTGTCGACCCGGGGCGCACCGACTGGACGACCGCGAACGTCCCGAAGGTGGTCGGGGGGGTCACGCCGGCCTGCACGGCGCGGGCGGCGGCGCTGTACGCCGCGGCGGTCGAGACGGTGCACACGGTCTCCTCGCCGGAGGCCGCAGAGCTGACAAAGCTGCTGGAGAACATCTTCCGCTCGGTCAACATCGCGCTCGTCAACGAGCTGGCGCAGCTCTGTGACCGGATGCGGATCGACGTCTGGGAGGTCGTAGAGGCGGCCGCGACGAAGCCGTTCGGGTTCATGAGCTTCAAGCCGGGCCCCGGCCTCGGCGGTCACTGCATCCCGATCGACCCGTTCTACCTGACCTGGAAGGCGCGCGAGTACGGCTTCTACACCGAGTTCATCGAGCTGGCCGGGAAGGTGAACGAGAACATGCCCTACTACTGCCGCTCGGTGATCTCGCAGGCGCTGAACCACGGCGCCGAGCGCTCGCTCAAGGGGTCCGAGATCCTCGTGCTCGGGGTCGCCTACAAGGCCGACATCGGCGACGTCCGCGAGTCTCCGGCGGTGAAGCTGATCGAGCTGCTGCGAAACGCGGGCTCCGAGGTCTCCTACCACGACCCGCACGTGCCGGCCGTCAGCGGGCTGCGCTCCGTGCCGCTCGAGCCGGGGGCCTACGACGCCGTCGTGATCGTCACCGCGCACTCCTCGATCGACTACGGGCAGCTCGTGGCCGACGCGAGGCTTGTCGTCGACCTCCGGAATGCGACCGGCGGAAACGGCCAGGCGAGCCCGAAGGTCTGGAAGCTGTGAAGGTCGCGGTCGCCGGCCTCGGCTACTGGGGCCCGAACCTCGCGCGGAACTTCGACGAGCTGGCCGAGCTGGCCTGGCTCTGCGACCTGACCGACGAGAGCCGGAAGGTCTTCGCCGAGCGGTACCCGCACGCCCGGGTGACCGCCGACCTGGGCGACGTCCTTGCCGACCCGGAGGTCGAGGCGGTGGTCGTCGCGACGCCCGTGCCGACGCACTACTCACTCGCCAAGCAGGTCCTGCTCGCTGGCAAGCACGTCCTCGTCGAGAAGCCGCCGGCGATGCGAGCCGCCGAGATGGACGAGCTCGTCGCGCTCGCCGCCGAGCGCGACCTCGTCCTGATGCCCGGCCACCTGCTGCTCTACCACCCCGGCATCCGGAAGGTGAAGGAGCTCGTCGACTCCGGCGAGCTCGGGGAGGTGCTCTGCATCTACGGCAACCGCCAGAACCTTGGCATCGTCCGCACGAACGAGAACGCGCTCTGGTCGCTCGGCGTGCACGACCTCTCCGTGATCTGCTACCTGCTGGACGAGGAGCCCGTCGAGGCCGTCGCCCACGGCCGCGACTTCCTGACCGAGGGCGTCGAGGACGTCGTCTTCTGTTACCTCCGCTTCCCGTCCGGGCGGATCGCGCACATGCACCTCTCCTGGCTCGATCCGCACAAGATGCGCCGGCTGACAGTGGTCGGCCGCGAGAAGATGGTCGTCTTCGACGACATGGAGCTCGAGCGCAAGGTGACCGTCTACGAGAAGGGCCCCTGGAAGCGCGCCGAGACCTACGGCGAGTGGCAAACGCGGAGCGGCGACATCTACATCCCGAAGATCGCGACCGACGAGCCGCTTCGCCTCGAGTGCCAGGCGTTCCTGTCGCTCGTCCGCGGCGAGGGCGACCGCGGCAAGGTCGCGCGGGACGGCGCCATGGTCGTGCGCGCGCTCGAGGGTCTCACCGAGTCGCTCCGTGGCTGAGATCCACCCGAGCGCGATCGTCTACCCGGGCACGGTTTTGGGCGAGGGCGTCCGCGTGCTCGAGAACGCCGTCGTCGGCAAGCAGCC
>JACDAS010000207.1 GCA_013695295.1 Actinomycetota bacterium
CTCCATGACGAAGCTGTGGCTGACGGCGGTGAACCCGGCGGGGCTCGCCAGCCGCCGCCAGAAGCTTCCATGCGCGTCGATGCTCATGTCCATGGCCGCGTGCCCCTCCATCGACCCGGCCAGCGCGCGCTCTGCCTGAACCCGCGCGGCGTCGACCAGACGACGCGTCAGGAACAGGCGGAACAGCAGCGCGAGCAGGAGGATCATCAGCGGGCCGCCGACGAACTCGGCCAGCGTGAACTGCCAGCCGATCAAGAGGCCGAGAATCAGGCCCAGCTCGATCACCAGGTTCGTGCTCGCGAACTCGAACGCCATCGCCGCCGTGAAGTCCGCGCCCTTGCGAAACAGCGAGCGGGCGAGGGCGACGGCGGCGTACGAGCGCTTACCGACAGACAGGCGGCGCTACTGCTCGGCAAGAACTTCGCGAGCGTCGCCACGCTTCGCCGACGGATCGCCGCACGTGACACCCGTCTGGGTCGACTGGGACGGACGCCACGTCCTCTTCAACACGGCTCGCGGCCGCGCCAAGGAGTGTCATCTTCGGCGCGACCCCCGCGCCTCGATCTCGGTCGTCGACCCCGAGAATCCCTATCGCTATCTCTCGGTCAGCGGCACCGCGGAGCTCGACGAGGAGGGGGCGCGCGAGCACATCGACCGGCTCGCGCTCCGGTATCGGGGCGAGCCATTCCCGCGCCACCCGGGCGAGCAGCGCGTGATCGTCCGCATCCGCCCTGAACGGGTGGATGCCCACGGGCTCGACGAGTAGCGCCTGCCTTAGCGGCCGACGGCCGCGACGAGCTGCGGCAGGGCCTCGCCCTCGAGCGCGGAGCCGACGCCGAGGCCGACGGCCCCGGCCTCGAGCCACTCGCGTGCGTTGCCTGCATGGACGCCGCCGACGGCGACGAAGCGGACCGAGGGAAACGGGCCGGCGAGAGCGCGCAACCAGTCGACGCTGAGCGTGGCCGCCGGAAACAGCTTCAGCGTCCGGCAGTCGAGCGAGCACGCGCGCTGCACCTCAGACGGCGTCGCGACGCCAGGCAGGTACGGAAGCCCGAGCTCCTGCGCTGCGGCGACGGCGTCCTCGGCCAAGCCAGGCGCGACGGCGAACGCGGCGCCGGCGTCGGCCGCGGCGCCGATCTCAACGCGCGTGAGCACGGTCCCGGCCCCTGCGGCGCGACCGAGTTCGCGGCCACGCCGGCACACCGCCTCGAGCGCGTCTAGCCCGTCCTTGCCCGAGAGCGACACCTCGACGAGCGGAATCCCTGCTCGCCAGCATTCCTCGGCCGCCGCGACGGCGCTCGCCGGGCTCCGCCCGCGCAGGATCGCGAGCAAGGGGACCTCTTCGAGTGCAGTCGTGAAGTAGTCCGCCCCAACTGCTTGACCCAGCACAGCCGACATTCTAGAGTTTCGCAGTATGGTACTGCGTTTCACACAATGAAACGAGACCTTGGAGACGAAAGGGGGCGGCATGAGGCGCACCAACGGCTTGCGTTGGCTGCTGTTGATCCTCGTCGTGCTCGCGCTCGCGGCTTGCGGCGGGACGGCGGACGACGGTAGTGAGGAGGCTGCGGACGCCACGACCGCGGCGGAAACGAGCAAGGCGGTCGGGGCCGCGCCCGAAGCGAAGGCGGACTGCGGCGCCGTCAAGGGAGAAGCCGAGGGCGCGCGGATCGCGTACATGCCGCCTGCCACGGAGTTCCCGTACTACATCGCCATCGGCGAGGGGATCAAGGCCAAGGCGGCGGAGATCGGCTACGAGACGTTCATGCTCGCTCCCCAGAGCGGCGCGGACATCGAGGGCCAGATGGGAATGATCCAGGACGTCCTCACGCAGGAGGTGGACGGGATCGTCCTCTCGACACACGACGAGAAGGCGGCCGCTCCGCTCGTGAAGCAAGCAGTCGAGCAGAACATCGCGGTCGTGATTGTCAATTCCGACATCGCCGACTTCCCGACGCCCGTGCACGGCGTCGTCGGCTACCGGCAGCGCCCGGGTACGCACAAGCTCGGCGAGTACGCGATCGACCTCGTCGACGGGAAGGCGAAGGTCGGGCTGATCGAAGGCCAGCCCGGCTACCACTCGACGGAGCGCATCGGCGGCTTCGTCGACGCGATCGAGGGCGAGCCCGGGATGGAGATCGTCGCCAGCCAGCCCGGCGGCTGGAACGTCGAGGGCGGCAACAAGACCGCGACGGACATGCTCCAGGCACATCCCGAGATCACGATGATCATGACTGCGAACGACTACATGTCGATCGGGGCCAACAAGGCGGCCAAGGCGCTCGGCCGCGACGACGTGATCATCCTCGGCAACGACGGCGACACGCAGGCGCTCGAGGAGATCTACTCCGGCGACTGGGAGGCGACCGTCAACACGACGCCGTTCGAGATGGGCGGGAAGGTGCTCGAGGTGATGCAGGGCTGCCTCGGGAAGGAGTTCGACGAGTTCTACGTCGAGACGCCGACTCAGATCGTCGACAAGGAGAACGCGCTCGAGTACCTGCAGCAGCCCCAGCGTCTGCATCCGAAGCCGTCGAAGGAGTACTAGCGGCGTAACTCACCGACACCGGATGGCCACGTACCGCCCCTTCTGGGAGCTGCGCAGCGTCGTCAAGACGTTTCCGGGCGTGCGTGCGCTCGACGGCGTCTCGCTGGCGCTGCGCATCGGGGAGATCCACGCGCTCCTCGGCGAGAACGGCAGCGGCAAGTCCACGCTCGCGAAGGTCCTCTCCGGCGTCCACCAGCCGGACGCCGGAGAGGTCTTCCAGCGCGGCGAGCTGGTCGTGCTCCGCGATCCGCACGACGCGCAGACCCGCGGCGTGGCGACGTTCCACCAGGAGTTCTCGCTCGTCCCGGAGCTGTCGGTGGCCGAGAACATCTACCTCGGCCGGCTGCCGCAACGTCGCGGCGTCGTCGACTGGAGTGCCGCGCGCCGGGGCTCGGTGGAGGCGCTCGCCCGCCTCAACGTCAAGATCGATCCCGACCGGAAGGTCGCATCGTTGTCGGTCGCGGAGCAGCAATTCGTCGAGATTGCGAAAGCGATCTCGCGGGACATGATGCTGCTCATCCTCGACGAGCCGACGGCTGCGCTCGGGCCGGCCGAGAGCGAGCGCCTGCACGGGGTGACCCGCGTGCTCGCGCAGCAGGGGACGGCGATCCTCTACATCTCTCATCGCCTCGACGAGGTCTTCGCGGTGGCGGACGTCGTCACGGTGCTCAAGGACGGGAAGCTGGTCGGGACGAACGCACGGCGCGAGACGTCGGTGCGCGAGGCGGTGCGCATGATGATCGGCTCCGACCTCGAGGAGCACTTCGACCGGCGGGAGAACGCGCGCGAGCGCCCGCGGCTCGAGGTGCGCGACGTGCGCACCGAGAACCGCGTCAACGGCGTGAGCTTCGCCGTCGCGGAAGGCGAGGTGCTCGGGTTCGGGGGCATCGCCGGCGCGGGCCGGACGGAAATCGCTCGCGCGCTCTTCGGGCTCGACCGCATCACCGAGGGCGACGTCCTGGTCGACGGCCGCCGCGTCGAGCTGCGCTCGCCGGGCGACGCGATCGAGGCGGGCATCGCGCTCATGCCCGAGAACCGGAAGGCGGACGGGCTCTTCTTCAACTTCGAAGGGCCGGCGAACATCACGATCGCGGGTCTCGGCGCGATCCAGATCGGGCCGTTTCTCAGCCTTACGCGCGAGCGGCGGCGCGCGCGCAAGCTGATGCAGGAGCTGCGGATCGACCGGCGCGCAGAGGACCGCAGCGTCCGCTTCCTCTCGGGTGGCAACCAGCAAAAGGTGATGCTGGCGCGCTGGCTGTTCGCGCGCACTCGGGTCTTGATCCTCGACGAGCCGACGCAGGGAATCGATGTCTCGGCGAAGCAGGAGGTCTACCGCGTGATCAACGAGCTGACCGCCGACGGGATCGCAGTCGTTCTGATCAGCTCTGACTTTCCGGAGCTGCTCGCGATCAGCGACCGGGTTGCCGTCGTGCGCAGCGGCTGCATCATCCACTTTGCCGAGTACGGCGAGCTGAGCGAGCACGAGCTGGTCGAGCTCGCGGCCGGCGGGGGTGCGAACGAGGTGGCTGCGTGAGAGAGCGCTTCGCCGATGCGCTGCGCTCGCAGGTCGTCGGCCCGTTCCTGATCATGCTCGCGGTGGCGACGGCCATGGCGCTCTCGACCGACCGCTTCCTGCTCAGCCAAAACCTGAAGAACGTTGGGCTTCAGGTCGCGATCGTCGCCATCGTCGCGATCGGGGCGACGATCGTCATCCTGACGGCGCAGATCGACCTCTCCTCGGGCTCGCTCGTCGCGCTGACGTCCGTCCTCCTCGCGGACATCGTCAAGAACGCGGGCCTCTCCGTCCCGCTGGCCGCGCTCCTGATGATCCTCATGGGCGCGGGCCTCGGCCTCGTGAACGGCTTCTTCTCGAGCTACGGCCGCATCCCGTCGTTCATCTTCACCCTCGGAACGCTCGCGATCTTCCGAGGCTTGGCGTTCCAGCAAACCGGCGGCACGCCGATCTTCTCGGTCTCGCCGCAGCTCGATCCGATCTTCTACGGGGAGCTCGGCGGCCTGCCCTTGCCGTTCGTCTACGTCGTCGTCCTCTACGCGCTGGCGTGGGCGTTCCTCATCTACACCCCGCGCGGCCGCCAGATCTACGCGGTCGGCGGGAATGAGTCCGCTGCGCGCCTGTCGGGGATCAACGTGAACCGCGTGCGCACCGAGGCGTTCGTGATCGCGGGCGCGCTCTCCGCGGTCGGCGGAATCCTGCTGACCGCACGTCTCGACTCAGGCTCGCCGAACTACGGTCAAGGACTGGAGCTGATGGCAATCGCGTCGGCCGTGATCGGCGGCGCCAGCCTCTTCGGCGGCCAGGGCAACATCTTCGCAACGCTGTTCGGAGCGTTCACGATCGTGATCGTCCAGAACGGCCTCAACCTCCACGCCGTGCCTTCGGCGTGGCAGAACATCACGCTCGGAGCGATCATCGCCGTCGCCGTCGGGGTCGACATGTGGCGCGGAGAGTTCGCGCGGCTCCTCGTCCGGCTGTGGCGGCGCGGGCGGGCCGCGCAAGACGAGGCTCGGCCCACTACATCCACGTCCGCGGAGGATGATGTTCAATCACGGCCGTAAGACCGGCTGCCGTGTCAGCCTCGACTACACGTACCGCGACCTCCGGATCGCGTACCTCGAGAACGACACCCTGCGCGTCGGCGTGCTCGTGGACAAGGGCGCCGACGTGTTCGAGCTGACGTACAAGCCGCGGGACGTCGACTTCATGTGGCATTCGCCGATCCCGTTGCGAAAGCCGTTCGCGGCCACGAGCGCGCTGCCGGAAGGCGCGTTCCACGACTACTTCTACGGCGGGTGGCAGGAGGTGCTCCCATCCGCCGGCTGGGCCGAAGAGCCGTACCTGGGCACGTACCAGGGGCTACACGGCGAGGTGTCGCTGCTCCCGTTCGAGGCGCGCATCCTCGAGGACGCGCCGGAGCGGGCCGAGCTCGAGCTCAGCGTGCGCACCTATCGCTCGCCCCTTCGGCTGGTGCGCCGCATGTCGCTGCGCGGCGACACGCCGGCGCTCTTCATCGAGGAGCGGCTCGAGAACGAGTCGACAGGGGAGTTCGCGATCATGTGGGGCCATCACCCGGCATTCGGCGCGCCGTTTCTCGACGAGACGTGCCGCGTGGACGTGGCCGCCGGCGCCGTCGACGTGCTCGCGTTCCACGCCAACGGTCTCTGGGAGCCGGGCGAGGACTTCGCGTTTCCGCTCGTGCCGAACCGGCGGACGGGCGAATTTGAGGACGTCACCCGCGTGCGACCGGCGGCGACGAAATCGGTCGACGTCGTCCGCTTCAAGGACCTCCGGGAAGGGTCGTACGGGCTGACGAGCGAGCGGCTCGGCGTCGGGATCGGGATGGCCTGGGACGCCGATCTCTTCTCGAGCCTCTGGATGTGGCAGGTGTACGGGGGCCATGACGACTATCCGTGGTACGGCCGCACGTACAACTGTGCACTCGAGCCGTTCACGAGCTGGCCGCCGGCCGGTGTTCAGAACGCGCTCGCGAACGGAACGGCGCGTGTGCTTGCGCCGGGAGAGGTGATCGAGACCGACCTTGTAGCGGTCGCGTACGAAGCGGACGGGCCGGTCCGCGTGAGCCGCGACGGCTCCGTGGAGCGATGACCGGGGTCGTGGCACGCGACTACGCCGTCCGCGCGGTCGTACGCGCTGCACGGCTGCTCGAGCTGCTTCGCGCGTCGGAGGGAGGGGCGCCGTTGAACGAGCTCGCGGCCAGCTCGGGCCTCGCCAAGGCGTCGGTCTTCCGGATGCTGCGCACGCTCGAGGGTCTCGGATTCGTCGAGCGTCCCGACGGGTCGGACACGTACCGCCTCGGCGTCCGCTGCCTCGAGCTCGGGCAGGCGTACCTGGAGCAGACCGACCTTCGTCGCGAGGCTCTCCCGGTGCTCGAGCGCCTGCGCGACCGCTTCGACGAGACGGTGCACCTCGGCGTGCTCGATGACGAGTACCGCGTCGTTTACCTCGAGAAGCTCGACTCGACGCAGGCGGTCGGGATCATGATGTCGCGCGTCGGCAAGACCGCCCCTTCGCATTGCACCGGACTCGGAAAGGCGCTCCTCGCCGCTCGCGACGGCGATCCGGTCGGCGCGCTGGTGGAGCGCGGCGCGCTGCGGCGCTACACACCGAACACGATCCACCGACCGGCGGAGCTGCGCCGAGAGCTGACGCGGATCACGCGGAGGGGCTACGCGCTCGATCTCGAGGAGCACGAGCCTGGCGTTCGCTGCGTGGCGTGCGCGATCGACGGACCGAGCGGAAGCGCAGTCGCCGCGCTCTCGATCGCTGGGCCGGCCCAGCGGGTCGCCGAGGAGTCGCTGCGTGGCGAGCTCGCGGCCGCCGCGCGAGAGGCCGCCCGCGAGATCGGGCTCAGGCTCGGTGCTGCTCGCAGGGAGGTTGCGTCGTGATCGTGGCCGTTGACTCAGGCACGACCTCGACCCGCGTCTGGGTGCTCGACGACGGCGAGGTGAAGGGCGCCGCCGTCGGCGCGCTCGGCGCGCGCGACGTCGCGCGTACCAAGGATCGCAGCGAGCTGCTTCGGGGGATTCGATCGCTGGCGGACGAGGCGCTCGCGCGGGCGGTTTCGTCGTGGGACAGGATCGAGGCGATCGTCGCCTTCGGGATGATCACGTCGGAGCTCGGGCTCGAGGAGGTTCCCCACCTCCAGGCGCCCGTCGACCGCCGGATGCTCGCCGCCGGGATGGTCGAGCGGGATTACGGCGACGCGTTGCCCGTGCCTGTGCACCTCGTGCCCGGTGTCCGCTCCGGCGGCCAGGAACTCGTCGCCGCCGACTTCATGCGCGGCGAGGAGACGGAGGTCGTGGGCCTGCTCGCGCTCGGCGAGCTCGAGCCGCCCATCCTCTACATCTCCACCGGATCGCACACGAAGTTCGTCGGCGTCGACCGCGAGGGCCGAATCGAGTGGAGCCTGACGACGCTGAGCGGCGAGCTGCTGTGGGCGCTGCAACGAGAGACGATCCTCGCCGACCTGATCGATCTCGATGCGCCTCCGACCGACCTAGCCGCGCTGGAGGAGGGCGCTAGCTTCGTCGAGCTCGCCGGCTTCAGCAGGACACTGTTCGGAGCCCGGCTCCTGAACCGCGTGCGCGGCGCGGACGCCGCCTCGTGCTCCGACTTCCTGCACGGGGCCGTCGCGGGCGCCGACCTGTTGTCGCTACGCCGGCGCGTCGACGGCAGCGGCGGTCTCCCGCAACGGGTCGCGATCGGCGGGGGCGGGCCGCTCGGCGACGCGTATCGGCATCTGCTCGAGCGACAGGGAGACGTCGCCGAGCTACGCCGCTTCGACGTTCCGCTGGGCGCCATCGGCGCCTGGACCTTGTTCACCACCGACCGGGAGGCCGTAGCGGTGGCGGCGCCCGAGGGAAGGAGCTGACACATGCGCAAGGTAATCAACGAGGCGAGCCGCCCGGATCCGGAGCTCGTCGAGGGCTTCCGGTCGCTGCTTCTGCGCTACAGCCCGAGCTGCATCATCAGCGACGTGATGGAGCGAGCGCGGACGATGCACAGCGCTCTCATCCCTGCTTCCCCCGGCCGCTTCGCAGGTCCCGCTCTGACCGTGCGGCTGTACCCCGGCGACCTCGTCGATTGCCTGGACGCCCTCAGGGTCGCCCAGGCGGGGGACGTGATCGTCGTCGACGCCGCGGGGGAGACCGAGACCTCGATCTGGGGTGGACTGATGGCCGGGCTCTGCCTTCAGAAGGGAGTCGCCGGCGCTGTCGTCGACGGCGCGGTCCGCGACGTCGACGAGGTGCGAGACCTCGGTTTCCCGCTCGTCGCGCGTGCGATCGTCCCACGCTCGACGCACTCGCCGTACTCGAACCGGCTGGAGCCGATCGAGATCAACGTGCCGATTGTCTGCGGCGGCTCGCTCGTGAATCCCGGCGATATCGTCCTCGCGGACGAGATCGGCGTGGTCGCCGTGCCGCAGGAGGAGGCGGCGAGCGTGCTCGAGCGCGCGCTCGCGCAGGCGGAGATGGAGGAAGTGACGAGGCAGCGGATCAACGCCGGCAAGACCGTCGACGAGCTCCTCGCGGAGTTCGGGCGCCTGTGAGCAAGCGGCCGCCGGAGCTCGCGGTCGAAGGCCTGACGAAGGTCTTTCCGGGGACGCGCGCGCTCGACGACTTGAGCATGAGCGTCGAGCCGGGCGAGGTGCACGCCGTGCTCGGCGAGAACGGCGCCGGCAAGACGACGCTGCTGATGATCCTGTCGGGTGTCTACGCGCCGGATTCCGGCCGCGTGCTCGTCCGCGGCGAGGAGGTGAGCTTCGCGCGGGCGCAGGACGCGCAGGCGGCGGGAATCGGCACCGTCTTCCAGGAGTTCTCGCTCGTCGGGCGCCTCACCGTGGCCGAGAACGTGTTCGCGAGCCATCTGCCGACGCGGTGGCTCGGCGTGCTCGACCGGCGCCGGATGGCGCGGGAGGCGCGTGAGCTGCTGCGCACGCTCGGATCGGAATTGAGGCCCGATCGCTCGGTGGCGAGCCTCGACGTGGGCGAGCGCCAGCTCGTCGAGATCGCCAAGGCGCTGTCCCTCCGGGCCAGCGTCCTGCTCCTCGACGAGCCGACGTCGGCACTCTCGGCGGAGGAGGCGGCGACGCTGTTCGAGGTCCTCCGCCGGCTCAGGGAGCAGGGGATTGCGATCGTCTTCGTCTCCCACCGCCTCGCCGAGGTGTTCGAGATCGCGGATCGCATCACGGTCCTTCGCGACGGCCGCCTCGTCGACACGCGCCGGCGTGACGAGATCACGCCCGACGACGCCGTGCGGCTGATGGTCGGTCGCGAGCTCTCCGTCCTCTACCCGGGACGAACCGAGGAGACGGGGCCCGCTCGGCTCGAGGTGCGCGGACTGCGCAGCGGGCCGGTCGGCCCCGTCGACCTCGTCGTTCACGCCGGCGAGATCGTCGGCGTCGCCGGCCTCCGCGGCTCGGGGCGATCGCGACTGGTTCGCGCGATCGTCGGCGCGGAGCGTCGGGACGCGGGCGAGATCCTCGTCGACGGGAGCGCGGTGCGGATCGATCGTCCCTGGCAGGCCGTCGGGCGCGGGATCGCGTTCGTGCCCGCCGGTCGTATGGAGGAGGCGCTCTTTCCGCGGATGTCGCTTGCCCGCAACCTGGTCTCGACGTGTCTCGGCCTTGTGACCCGGCTCGGGATCGTGCGCGCCGCCGCGGAGCGGCGACTGGCCGAGCGGCTCGTGCGCCGGCTGGGCGTGCGCGCCCGAGACGTCGAGCAGCTTGTCCAGACGCTCTCGGGCGGCAACCAGCAGAAGGCGGTGCTCGCGAAATGGCTGGCGCTCGAGCCGCGCGTGCTCGTCGTCGACGAGCCGACCCAGGGGATCGACGTGGGCGCCAAGGCGGAGATCCACGCCATCCTGCGCGAGCTCGCGGAGGGCGGCCTTGCGGTGCTGATGATCTCCTCCGAGCTGCCGGAGCTGCTCGGCATGTGCGACCGCGTGCTGGTGATGGCGAACGGCCGCGTCCGCGGTGCGCTCCGCGCCGAGGAGGCGACCGAAGAGCAGGTGCTCGCGCTCGCGGCCGGTACGGCCGGGGAGGAGGCGGCATGACCGAGGCCGTCCGCCGGCTCGCGGCCTTCCGTGAGCTCGTCCTGATCATGATCATCGTCGTCTCGGGCATTGTCATGTCGCAGCTCTCGGAGTTCTTCTTCACCGAGGGCAACCTGCGCTCCGTGGTGATCGGGATGGTGCCCGGGGCGATCATCGCGATCGGCATGGCAGTGCTGCTCGCCTCGGGGGGCTTCGATCTCTCGGTCGCGGCGGTGATGGCGCTGTGCGGGACGATCTGCGCCTACCTGCTCAGCGAGGGCGCGCCGATTCCGTTGGCTATCGTCGGCGCGCTTCTGCTCGGCGCGCTGGTCGGAAGCGGCAACGGCGTACTTGTGACCTTTCTGCGCGTCAACCCGCTCGTCGCAACGCTCGGGACGCTGCTCGTCGCGCGCGGGCTCGCGCTCGTGATCACCGAGGGCTACAACATCTCGAATCTGCCGCCCTCGTTTGTCCAGCTTGGGCAGGAAGGGCCGCTCGACTTGCCCTGGATGGTCTGGATCATGCTCGGGCTCGTCCTGCTGGCCGATCTCGCGCTCAGGCACACCCGCTTCCTCCGCCAGGTCTACTACATGGGCGGGAACGAGCGCGCCGCGCGGCTCTCGGGCATCCGCGTCGACGCGCTGCGCGTCTTCACGTATGTCTTCTCGGGGACGCTCGCGGGGCTCGCCGGCGTGCTGCTCGCCGCTCGCCTGAACACGGCGGTGCCGACGGCCGGCCAGAACCTGGAGCTGACCGTGATCGCCGCGGCCGTGCTCGGCGGCGCCAGCCTCACCGGCGGCGAGGGGACCGTGCTCGGCGCCGCTCTCGGCATCGCCTTCCTCGCGCTGCTCTCGAACGCCCTCACGCTGCTGCACGTGTCGATCTTCTGGCAGATCGTCACGACCGGAATCGTCCTCATCGCCGCGGTCAGCCTGGACATGCTGCTGCGGCGTCGCCAGGCCTAACTGTCCAGGAGGAGGAGCAATGAGGATCGACGACCCAATCGCGCGACGCCAGTTCGTCAAGCTGATGGCGCTCGGCACCGCCGGTGTCGGTAGCACCGGCTTCCTTGCGGGCTGCATGGGCGACGACGAGGAGTCGGCGGCGCCCGGCACGACGGCCGCCGGAGGAGAGCCCGAGCGGCTGCGCATCGAGAACGACGAGTACGTCTACCTCAGCATCGTCACCCAGGTTCCGTTCTGGGCCGACCACAAGGCGGCGCTGGAGGACTTCGGCAAGGTCACGGGCGCGAAGACGAGCTTCATCGGGCCGCCCGACTTCGACGTGGCCGCACAGGCCCGGCAGCTCGACGAGCTCGTCGCCCGGAAACCCGCCGGGATCATCCTCTTCATCGGCGACGCGGACGCGATGACGCCTGGGATCGATCGTGCCGTCGACGCGGGCATCCCCGTGATCCTGGTGATCAGCGACGCGCCGAAGAGCAAGCGGTTCGTCCACATCGGCATCGACGGCGTCCAGGCCGGCAAGGTCGGCGCCGAACTGCTGGCGGAGGCGATCGGCGGCAAGGGCGAGGTCATCCTCGGCACGTTCCCGTCGCCGAACGTGCTCGACCGCGTAAAGGGATACGAGCAGTACTTCAAGGAGAACCACCCCGAGATCAAGGTCGTCGCGACCGTGAACGACAAGGCCGACCCGTCGTTCGCGCCCGAGGCGTATGCGGCCGCGATCGCGGCTCACCCGAACGTCGTCGGGATCGGCGGCACGGATGGCGACAGCGGCCTCGGGGCGGCCCGAGCAGTCAGGGAAGCGGGCAAGGCCGAGCAGATCAAGATCGTCGCCATGGACCGAAACGACGACATGCTCGCGGAGGTCGAGAACGGGCCGATCATCGGCTCGGTCGTCCAGAAGAGCTACGACGAGCTGTGGCTCGCGTCCTGGATGCTCTACTGGCTCAACCACGAGCAGCTGAAGCCCGTGCCGGACTGGGAGGCGGCGGGGATCAACCCGCTTCCGGAGCAGATCACGACCGGCGTCTGGAAGCTCACGCGCGATAACGTCGGCCAGTTCAAGCACTAGGAGGCGTAACGGGATGAAGCTCGAGGGACGGGTTGCGATCGTCACCGGCGCAGCGCAGGGGATCGGCGAGGGGATCGCCGCCGAGCTCGTGCGGGAGGGTGCAGCGGTGGTGGTCGCGGACGTCGCGGAGGACGGGGCGGCGGCCGTCGCGGAGCAGCTCAGCCGCGACGGCGGCCGCGCGATCTCCGTCGCCTGCGACGTCTCCGAGGAGGAGCAGGTGCGGTCGCTCGTCGAGCGCGCCGTCTCGGAACTCGGCGGCCTGCACGTGTACGTCAACAACGCCGCGATCGGCGTCTACACGCCGGTGGCCGAGACGACCGTGGAGGAGTTCGACCGCTGTCTGGCCGTCAATCTGCGCGGCGTGTTCCTCGGGATCAAGCACGCTGCGAGGGCGATGCAGGCCGCGGGCGGCGGGGGCTCGATCGTCAACATCGCGTCCGTCCACTCCGTCCAGAACGTCGGTGGGACGGCGCCGTACGCGGCGTCGAAGGGCGGGGTAGCCGCGCTGACGCGAGCGGCCGCGATCGACCTCGCACCGGCGGGCATCCGCGTGAACGCGATCTGCCCGGGCTGGGTCGACACGCCGCTGATCCGCGGCATCTTCGAGAGCGATCCCGATCCGCCGGCGGCGCGCGGGGCGGTCGAGCGGCGGCAGCTGCTCGGCCGCCTCGGCCGTCCGGAGGAGATCGGCCGCGCGGCGGTGTTCCTCGCCGGCGACGACTCCTCGTACATCACGGGCACGCTGCTCTTCGTCGACAGCGGCATGACCGCCCAGCTCGAAACCTGGTCGGAGTGAAGGAGGAGCTGATGGACGTTATCGAGCAACGCATGACCGACCTCGTTGATCCCGGTGCGGAGGTCGAGCGCCTGGCCGACGGATTCGTGTTCACCGAAGGGCCGGTCTGGAGCTTCGGCGACTCGCACCTGACCTTCTCCGACATTCCCGCCGACACGATGTACCGCTGGGACGAGCGGGACGGTCTGAGTGAATACCGGAAGCCGAGCAACTTCTCGAATGGGCTTGCCTACGACTCGGACGGGGCGCTGATCGCGTGCGAGCACCGGACCCGGCGCCTGACGCGCGAGACGCCAAGCGGCTTGGAGACGGTCGCGGACACGTACGCAGGGAAGCGCCTGAACGCGCCGAACGACGTCGTGCTCGCCCCCGACCGCTCGCTTGTGTTCACGGACCCCCACTACGGCCTCGGCGAGGGATTCGGCGGGCCGGCGGAGCAGGAGCAGCCGGTGCGCGGCGTCTACCGGATCCCGCTCGGAGGCGGCGAGCCCGAGCTGCTCGCCGCGGACTTCAGCGGCCCGAACGGGCTGGCGCTGTCTCCAGACGGCCAGACCCTCTACGTCGACGATACGGAGGAGGTGCACATCCGCGCCTTCGCCGTCGGCTCCGACTGGTCGCTGAGCGGCGGCGAGGTGCTCGTCGAACTTCCGCGCGACGGCGAGGGCGTGCCCGACGGGCTCAAGGTCGATCTTGCGGGGAACATCTACTGCACGGGCGCGGGCGGAATCTGGATTTGCTCGGCCGCCGGTGAAGTGCTCGGGCGAATCCCGTTTCCAGAGGTCGCCGCGAACCTCGCCTGGGGAGGAGGTGACGCGCGGACGCTGTACGTGACCGCCAGCACCGGGCTCTACCGGGTGCGCTGCAAGAGCACCGGCTACGCGCCGCATCGCTGACGCGTCCGGCCGTTACGCTGGCCGTGTGGGCGTGACGATCTGCGACGTCGGGCCGCGCGACGGACTTCAGAACGAGCCTCGGTGTGCTCGCGTTGAGCGTGCCTGCATCGGCCCCTGCGAAGGGTTTCACGAGGGTGGTGCTGGTCGCCTCTGATGGCCGCTCGGTCGAGGTGCGAGCCAAAGAATCCGAGATCGACGG
>JACDAS010000219.1 GCA_013695295.1 Actinomycetota bacterium
AGGTCGGGACGCTCGCTGCCACGATCGATCAGATGCGCAGCCGGATGCAGGACTCGTTCGCACGCCTGCAGCGGGACCGCACGCGACTGAGGCACCTGCTGGAGCGGCTCGACCAGGGCGTGGTCGCCGTCGACCGTGAGCTGCGCGTCGAGCTTGCGAACGCGTCTGCCGCGCGGCTCCTCGACGCCGGGAAGCTCGAGCAGGGGGATCGACTGCCGGAACCGGGCGGCGACTTCGCCCTGCGGGACTTCGCACTCAAGCTCTTCGAGGAAGGCGCGACGCTCGAGCACGCGCGCCTCACGCCGCGTGAGGCGGTGACCTACGACCTGGTGGGCATCCCGGCGAGCAACGGGTTCACGACGGCGATCCTCGTCCTCACCGACATCACGATGCCGGAGCGGCGCGAGCGCGCAGAGCGCGAGTTCGTCGAGAACGCCGCGCACGAGCTACGCACGCCGGTCGCGGCGATCCAGGGCGCCGTCGAGGTACTGCAGGCCGGCGCCAAGGACATCCCCGAGCAGCGTGACCGCTTCCTTTCGCTCATCGAGCGGCAGACGGGACGGCTCACGCGCCTCGGCCACGCGCTGCTCGTCCTCGCGAGGGCACAGACGACGCAGGAGCCTGTTCGACTCGAGCCGGTGCTGCTCCGTCCCCTGCTGCAGACGATCGCAGCGAACCTCGAGCTCCGGCCCGGCGTCGGCGTCGACGTCGACTGTCCGCCGAATCTCGAGGCACTCGCGGAGCCCGACCTCCTCGAGCAGGTGCTCTCGAACCTCGCGCTCAACGCGACGATGCACACCGAGGCGGGCGAAATCCTGCTCGCCGCCTGGCCGCTCGACGAGAGGGCGCTCGCGCTTGAGGTGCGGGACACGGGGAAGGGCATCCCGCATCGGGAGCGCGCGCGGGTCTTCGACCGCTTCTACCGCGGTGAGCCGTCGTCCGGTGACGGGTTCGGACTCGGCCTGGCGATCGTCCGGCAGGCCGTCGCGGCGCTCGGGGGCACCATTACGATCGATTCGAGGCCGGCGGGCGGGACGGTGGCTCGCTTCACGCTGCCGCGAGTCCTGACCGGACCCGTATGACCGGCAGAATCCTCGTCGCTGACGACGAGCCGGACATCCTGGAGCCGCTCGAATACGGGCTCCGCCTCGAGGGCTTCGACGTCGAGTGCGTGCGCGACGGCGAGGCGGCGCTCGCTGCCGCGCTCGGCGGCGATTTCGACCTCCTCATCCTCGACCTCGTCATGCCGAAGCTGACGGGGCGCGAGGTCTGCAGTCGCCTTCGAACTACGAGCACCATCCCGATCATCATGCTCACCGCCCGCGACGCCGAGTTGGACCGGGTGGTGGGGCTCGAGCTCGGCGCCGACGACTACGTCACCAAGCCGTTCTCGATCGCCGAGCTCGTGAGCCGGGTGCGCGCGATCCTGCGTCGGCAGGAGTTCGAACGCAGGGCGAACAGCGGCGGCACTCGGCGCATCGGCAGCCTCGAGCTCGACCTCGCTCGCCATGAAGTCAGGGTCGACGGCCGAACCGTCCACCTGACGCGGTCGGAGTTCAAGCTCCTCGCCTACCTCGCCGCCGAGCCAGGGCGGGTCTTCAGCCGGCGGCAGATCATGGAGCACCTCTGGCAGAGCACCTACGTGGGCGACGAGCGGGCCTGCGACACCCATGTCTCGAACCTGCGCCGCAAGCTGGACGGCGGCCGCGAGACGCCCAGTCGGATCGTCACCGTTCGCGATATCGGGTACAAGTTGCCCTCGGCCTAGACGTCACCCGAAGAGCTTCTTGACCTTGTGCAGGCCGCTGACGAGGCTGTCGATCTCCTCGGTGATTGTGTAGAGGTAGAAGCTCGCACGGTTCGTCGCCGAGACCCCGAGGCGTGTCATCAGCGGCTGGCAGCAGTGATGGCCGGCGCGGATCGCGACCCCTTCGAGATCCAGGATCTGGGCCACGTCGTGGGGATGTACACCCTCGACGTTGAAGGAAACGATCCCCGCACGGCGGTCCGGAGGCGGTCCATAGAGCTTGATCCCCGGGATCTCGGCGAGACGGTCGAGCGCGTAGACGGTCAGCTCGCGCTCGTGCTCCTCGATCGCCTCGAGGCCGATCTCCTCGAGGTAGTCGATCGCCGCGCCGAAGCCGACAGCCTCGGCGATCGGGGACGTGCCCGCCTCGAACTTGTGCGGCAGCTCACCCCACGTCGTCTCCTCGAGGCGCACCTTGCGGATCATGTGCCCGCCGAGGTTGAAGGGCTCCATCGCCTCGAGCAGCTCCGCCTTCCCCCACAACGCGCCGACCCCGCTCGGTCCGCACAGCTTGTGCGCGGAGAAGGCGAGGAAGTCGCAGTCGAGCGCCTGCACGTCGATCCGCTTGTGCGGCGCCGCCTGGGCGCCGTCGACGACCACGATCGCTCCCTGCTCGTGGCCCCACGCGGCGAGCCGCTCGATGGGATTGACGGTTCCGAGCGCATTCGAGACGAGGTTGGCGGCGACGACCCTCACCCGCCCGGCCGCGGCGAGCTCGTCGAGCGAGGAGAGATCGAGCTCGCCCCCGTCGTCGAGCCGGATCATCCGGAAGTCCGCGCCGGTCCGCCGGGCCATGTACTGCCAGGGCACGAAATTCGAGTGGTGCTCGAGCTCGGTGACGACGACGACGTCGCCCGGGCCGAGGTTCCAGAGGCCCCAGGCGTAGGCGACGAGGTTCAGACCCTCGGTCGCGTTCCGGGTGAAGATCACTTCCCGCGCCTCGGGCGCGTTGACGAGCGCGCGCACCTTCTCGCGAGCTCCCTCGAAGCCGGCGGTGGCCCGTTCGGAGAGCGTGTAGACCCCCCGGTGGACGTTCGCGTACGAGGTCTCGTAGAAGTCGCGCATCGAGTCGAGGACCTGGCGTGGCTTCTGCGAGGTCACGGCGGAGTCGAGGTAGGCGAGCGGCTTGCCGTGGACGGGGTGCTCGAACACGGGGAAGTCGGCGCGCAGGCGGTGCGCGTCGACCTTCGGCTTCGCCTGAACGGCCACGGATCTATCGTACCCCCGGCCCGCGAGTCGACCGCCCGGGCGGGCCGTGCCTACCCGGTCGCCCAGTCGAACAGCCGCACGGCTCCGTAGATGCCGCCGGCGATCGCGGCTAGCTGGACGAGCAGCCAGTAGAGACGACGACCGGAGCTCATGCCTCGCCCCGCAGAAGCCGTTCCTTCGCCAGCCGGAACTCCTCGTCGTCGAGGGCGCCCGAGCGGTGGAGGCCGTCGAGTCGCTCGAGCTCCGACACGATCCCGGGCGATCGCGATGGCGCTTGCGAGGGCGACCGCGACGAGCGGGCGAGGCGGACGACCGCCCGCCGAGCAGGTGCCCCCGACACGCCCACGAGCCAGCCCGACAGGTTCGAGCTGCCGCCCCGGCCGGTGAAGCGCCGGACGAGCGAGGGCAGCACCGCGAGGAGCGGTAGCCCGCCCATCAGCGCGAAGACGCCCCCGCAGACGAGCCAACCCGCGACGAGGCCCGACTGCGGGCCCGGCGGGTCGATCCCGTACTCGAAGAAGTTCCAGCCGAGCGAGAGGAAGAGCGCGGGCCAGATCAGCAGGGTGAAGCCGGGGATGCCCCGCCTGACCGTGTGCCAGAGGTACATGCCGGCCAGGACGATCCCGCCGAGGATGCTGCCGGTCATGATCGCCGGGACGCCCTCCGGACAGTGCTGGCGGATCTCGAAGGGGCCTCCCTCGGCGCAGACCCCGCCGACGTCCATGACGGCGCGCATGCTCAGGTACAGGAGCGTCAGCGCGCACGAGACTCCGCCCAGCGTGAGGACGATCCAGACGGTCGCCCGAAGGTTCTTTGGTGCGCCCACGGCGCAGAGGCTACGCCTGCGGGATCCGCGCTTCCAGGGCGGCGGCGAGCGAGTCGCGCACCGGCTCGAGCTCGATCCGGTCGAGCACGTCCTGGAAGAAGCCGCGGACGATCAGCCGCTCGGCCTCGCCGCGGGAGAGGCCGCGCGCCATCAGGTAGAAGAGCTGCTCGCGGTCGACCTGGCCCAGGGTCGCGCCGTGCGTGCAACGGACGTCGTTCGCGAGGATCTCGAGCCCGGGGATCGAGTCGGCGTGGGCCTTGTCGGAGAGCAGGAGGTTCCGGTTCTCCTGGTAGGCGTTCGTCTTCTGGGCATCCCGCTCGACGCGGATCATCCCGCGCCAGACGGCCGTCGCCTCGCCACGGAGCGCCCCCTTGAAGGCGAAATCCGAGGTCGTCGAGGGCGCGATGTGCTCCTGGAAGGTGTCGTAGTCGAGGTGCTGCGCGCCGTCGGCGAAGTAGGCGCCTGTGACGCGGGAGGTCGCCCCGGGGCCGGCCAGGTCGTTCTGGATCCGGATCTTGCCCTTCTTCGAGCCGAAGCCGCCGGCGACCCAGTCGAGCTCCGCGTCGCGCTCGACGAGCCCATGGTGCGTTGCGAAGTGCCAGGTCTCGCGCGAGAGGTTCTGTAGCGACACGTATTCGAGCTTCGCCCCCTGGTCGACGTAGAGCTCGACGACCGCGTTCGAGTAGCCGCTCAGCCCCGCAGTCGCCGACGAGTACTCCTCGATCAGGCTGAAGCGCGACTCGGCCTCTGCGATCACGAGCAGGCGCCAGAAGAGCGACCCACCCTCGCGCTCGTTGCGGATCCGCACGTAGAGCGGCTGCTCGAGGACAGCCCCCCGCGGCACGCGCACGAGCAGGCCGTGCTCCCACGCGGCGGCGTTGTGCGCAGTGAACTTGTCGTCGCCAGCGACGAGGCGCCCGAGGCGCTCGTGCTCGGTCAGGGGCTCGAAGGTGATCCCCTCCGGAACGCTGCCGATCTCGATGCCGGCCTCGGTGACGGTGGCCACCGCGGCGCAGTCGATCTCGACCAAGGTCTCGTTCGGACGCGGCCCGGTGCCTGGCACCGGGTCATGGCCCTGCGAGACGTGGCCGTTGGCGGCGAAGGCGTCGGGGTCGAAGCCCTTCAGGTCGGTGAAGCGCCACGGCTCCTCCGCCGTCGTCGGGAGCGGCAGAGCGCGGTAGCGCTCGAGCAGCTCAGCCCTGGCCATGCGGCGAGTACCTCCGGTGGAGGATCAGCGAGTTCCCGTCGGGGTCGGTGAAGAAGGCCAGCTTGCAGACACCCGAGTCGCGCTCGCCGACGAAGGAGACGCCCCTTGCCTCGAGCTCTGCGCGCGCGGCCGCCACGTCGGCGACGCGCAGGGCGATCCCGTGGGCGGCGCCGCTTCCGAACTCGACGCCCTGCTGCTCTGGCTCCCAGAGCGCGAGGGTGACGTTGCCCGCCTCGAACTCCGCCGGCTCGTGCGGGTTCTGTGGCAGCTCGAGCACGTCGCGGTAGAACGCGATCGCGCGCTCGACGTTGCGCGTCGGCACGTCGACGAAATCCACCCGCTCCACCTCCACGGCTAGTTGCTGCTGCCGAGCGTCTTGCCGTAGAACTTGCGAGCCCGCTCCCCGTCGGTCACCGGCACGGAGACGAAGTCCGTGCGCTCGACGGTGATCACGTGTCGATGCGTCCCTGCTCGCGCGGCAGGTAGCGGTGGTGGAGCATGAGGTCGTTGCCGTCAGGGTCCTGAAAGTCGAGGCCCGTCACCGGGCTAGCCAACCGAGCCCTCCATCTGCAGCTGGATCAGGCGGTTCATCTCGACGGCGTACTCGAGCGGCAGCTCCTTCGTGATCGGCTCCACGAAGCCCGAGCCGACCATTGCCGACGCCTCGGCCTCCGACAGGCCGCGGCTCATCAGGTAGAAGAGCTGCTCCTCGCCGATCTTGGAGACGGTCGC
>JACDAS010000235.1 GCA_013695295.1 Actinomycetota bacterium
GCGCTCGTCACCGGCGGCGGGCGGGGGATCGGCAGCTGGATCGCCGAGGAGCTGGCCGGTGCCGGTGCCCGCGTGGCGGTCGCCGCCAGGACTCGCGCGCAGGTCGAGGAGACCGCGGCGCGAGTGCAGGGGGTCGCGGTCGCCGCCGACGTCAGCGACCGTGCGGCCGTCGAGGCGATGGTCGCGCAGGTCGAGGGCGAGCTCGGGCCGGTCGACCTCCTCGTCGCGAACGCGGGCATCTCCGGGGCCGGCGACTGGGACGCCGACCCGGAGGCGTGGTGGCAGACCTTCGAGGTCAACGTCCTCGGCGTCTTCCTCTGCTGCCGGGCGGTACTTCCCGGGATGATCGAGCGCGGCCGCGGTCGCATCGTGATCACGGGCTCCGGCGCCTCCTACCTCCCGGGGTCTCGGAGCACTGCCTACTCGGCCAGCAAGGCGGCGGTCGGCCGCTTCGGCGAGACGCTCGCGAAACAGCTCGAGGAGCACGGCATCCCCGTCTTCACGATCAGCCCCGGACTGGTGCGGACGGAGATGACCGGGAGCTCGTTCTCAGACGACGCGCCGTGGACGCCGCCCGAGCTCGCGCCGCAGCTCGTGCGTGTCCTCGCCTCCGGGCGGGCCGACGCACTCTCGGGGCGCTACATCCACGCCGAGCACGACGACGTCGAGGATCTGATCCGACGCGCGTCGGAGGTTCAGGAACGTGATCTGAACGCGATCCGGCTCCAGCGCTGAGGAACGGCCGGTGAGGCAAGGTAGAGTTTTCGCCTCTTAGGCGAAAACTCTGGAGGGCAAATGTGAGGCTCGCGCTCGCGCAGATCAATCCGATCGTCGGCGACCTGGCGGGAAACCGGGACCGGATCCTCGCCCGGATCGAGGAGGCCCGCGCGTCGGAGGCCGACCTCGTCCTTTTCCCCGAGCTCGCGACCACCGGCTACCCGCCGGAGGATCTGCTGCTTCGGCCGGGGTTCGTTCGGGCCGCCGAGCGCTCGCTGGAGGAGATCGCCAGAGCGGCCCGGCAGATCGTCGTCCTCGTCGGTACGCCGCACTACGACCGCGACCTGTACAACGCGTGCGCGGTCTGCGCCCACGGCGAGGTGAGGGCGATCTACCGCAAGCGCTTCCTCCCGAACTACGGCGTCTTCGACGAGGACCGCTATTTCGCGTCGGGGCACGAGCCGATCCTGCTCCGGCTCGGCGACTGCCTGATCGGGCCAACCGTCTGCGAGGACATCTGGCAGCCCGGGCCGCCGGCCACCGACCTGACGCTCGCCGGCGCGCAGCTCGTCGCGAACATCTCGGCCTCGCCCTTCCACGTCGGCAAGGACCGCGAGCGGGAGCAGATGCTCGCCACTCGGGCCCGCGACAACGCGTGCTTCATCGCCTTCTGCAACGCAGTCGGCGCCCAGGACGAGCTGATCTTCGACGGGCACTCGCTCCTGCTCGACGACGAGGGCACCGTCCTCGCGCGCGCACCGGGCTTCGAGGAGGCGCTGCTCGTCGTCGACGTCGACCCGGCGATCGCGGTCGGCAGTCGGCTGCGGGACGTCCGTCGACGCGCGCTCGCCCGTGACCGCGGCGAGGCCGAGGAGATCCCGGTCGTGGAGGTGGGCGCCGCGCGAGCCAGACCCGGCGGCGGCCCGTCCCGGCCTCCCCTGGCGCCTCTGCTCGACGACCTCGAGCAGATGCGGCTCGCGCTCGAGCTCGGCCTGCGCGACTACGTGGACAAGAACGGCTTCCACGACGTCGTGCTCGGGATCTCCGGCGGCATCGACTCGGCGCTGACCGCGGCGCTCGCCGCCGAGGCTCTGGGAGCCGACCGGGTGCACGGCGTCACGATGCCCTCGCGCTACTCCTCGCAGGGGACGCGCGCGGACGCACTCGCCCTCGGCGGGACGCTCGGGATCGACGTGCGCGAGCTGCCGATCGATGCGCTCGCCGGCGCCTTCGAGAGCCTCCTGGCCCCGAGCTTCGCCGGGCACGAGCCGGACCTCGCCGAGGAGAACCTCCAGGCCCGGATCAGGGGAACGCTCCTGATGGCCCTCTCGAACAAGTTCGGCTGGCTCGTGGTGGCGACCGGCAACAAGTCCGAGCTGTCGGTCGGGTACGCGACGCTCTACGGCGACATGGCGGGCGGGTTCGCCCTGCTCAAGGACGTCTACAAGACCGACGTCTTCCGGCTCGCCCGGCACCTGAACGAGCGGGCCGGACGCGAGCTGATCCCTCAGACGACGATCGAACGAGCGCCGAGCGCCGAGCTCCGAGCCGATCAGCTCGACGAGGACTCCCTGCCGCCCTACCCCGAGCTCGACCGCGTCCTCCGGGCCTACGTCGAGCTCGACCGCTCGCGCGAGGAGCTCTCCTCGGACGGGTTCGACCCGGCGCTCGTCGAGCGGGCGCTCGCGCTGATCGACCGGGCCGAGTACAAGCGCCGACAGGCTCCGCCCGGGGTGAAGCTGCGCCCGAAGGCGTTCGGTCGGGACCGGCGAATGCCGATCACGAACCGCTGGAGGGGCTGAACTGGACCCGCGCAGACCCTCCGGCTCCGCCGGAGGCCTGCACGCTATGAAGGAAAGGCGAACCCCGCCCGCCGACCCCCCGCGACTAGAGGCTTGATGCGAAACATCAAACCATCTAGATCAGCTGCGCAAGCGCCTGGAACCAGCGCAGGCGCACGGCGTACGGGACGGCAGCGTTCGCGGGCGAGGTGGAGGGCAGGACGAAGAGCGCCGTCGGGCCGAGTCTCCGCTCCTGTAATCCAAGCTCCGTCCGCCGGCCGAAGACGCCGCGGTAGGCCTCCTTGCCGACGAACGCAAGTGTCCCGGGACAGAGCTCGGCGGCTAGCCGTTCGAGGCGGTCCCGTGCGCCCGCGAAGTCGCGGTGGCGGAGATCGCCCGAGCCAGGGGTCGTGCGGCGCGCGGCGTTCGTGAGCCCGAAGCCGAGTCCAAGGAGGTCAAGCTCCTCCGAGGGAGCGAGCAACCGGGGCGTCAGCCCTGAGTCGTGCAGGAGGCGCCAGAAGTCGTTCCTGGGGTTCGCGAAGTGGTGCCCGGCCGCCGCGGAGACGCGCCCCGGGTTGATGCCGCAGAAGACGGCGCGCAGGCCGGGGGCCAGGAGATCGGGCAAGGGTTCGCTGTTCCCCTTCAGAGCGTGCAGGCCTCCGGGCGCAGCCGGAGGGTCTGCGCGGGTTCAATTCGAGCGGACGAAGCAGCCCCAGCTGCCGCGCCGACGCGGCGAGGGCCGGCGGCCGCGGAGGGGCTGCGAGGCGGTTCGGGCGCGGCGCGGACAGGCGTGGGCG
>JACDAS010000273.1 GCA_013695295.1 Actinomycetota bacterium
GAGTAGAGGACGATCTGCCGGGTGGTCTCTCGCTCGCCGCGAACGACGGGGAGCATCGGGATGCGCGCGGCCGCGTAGTCACGGCGGATCAGCAGGGCGAGTGCCCAGAAGTGCGGCGGCGTCCAGAGGAAGACGATCGCGAAGAGAGCGAGCGCCGGGAGGGTCAGATCGCCCGTGGCGGCCGACCAGCCGACCAGGGGCGGCACGGCGCCGGCCGCGCCGCCGATGACGATGTTCTGGGGCGTCGTCCGCTTCAGCCAGCGCGTGTAGACGAGCACGTAGAACAGGTTCCCAACGAGTGCGAGCGCGGCCGTGAGGACGTTGACGGTGCCGGCGAGCAGGACGAAGGAGGCGGCCGAGAGCGCGAGCCCGAACTCGAGTGCGTACGTCGGCGGCACCCGTTCGGCGGCCACCGGCCGGCGGCGTGTGCGCTGCCCCATCAGCCTGTCGATGTCACGGTCGAGCACGTGGTTGAGCGCGCTGGCGCCGCCGCAGGCAAGCGCGAGGCCGGCGAGCATCGCTGCGAGCGGCCAGGCGCCGGGGGCGCCGCCCGCGCCGACGAACATCCCGCAGGCGCCGGTCAGGAGCAGCAGCGTCATGATCCTCGGCTTCGTCAGGATCACGTAGTCCCGCAGGGCTCCCGCGGGCGGGCGGTCGCCGCGGTAGCTCGCCGCCATCATGACGAGGGCGCAGCCGAAGGCGAGCGCCGCGAGCGTGAGATGGGCCCCCCGGGCGGTCACGCCGGCCGCGGCCCCGAAGAGAACGAGCGAGGCGACCGCAAGCGGCAGCAGCCGGCGATGGGCGAGCCAGGCACAAGCGAGCAGGGCGACGAGCGGGGGCAACGCGAGCGCCGCGAGCATCCGATGGGCCGTACCGAGCTCGAGCGCGCCGCTGACGACCGCGAGCAGCGTGGCCGCCGAGGCCCCGAGCGCGGTCAGGCGGAGCCACGGCCCCGGGGCCGTCCCCGAGCCCGCAACCCGCGGTGCAGAGTCGGTGCGAGCCGGGTCAGCCAGCGCCCGACTCCTGGATCCGGCGGCGCAGGTCGCGAAGTGGCCGGGCGCTCGAGATGTAGGGCAGCGGCCGGTCGAAGTTCTCCGGCGGCGGCGGGGAGGTCGTGTACCACTCGAGCGTGTCGCCCCGCCAGGGATCGCCGCCGGCACGGCGGCCGCGGCGGGTGGTGACGATGACGTTGAGGGCGATCACGGCGATCCCGACCCCCATCACGCCGGCCCCGATCGTGGAGGCGAGGTTGTACCACTCCCAGGCACCGCCCTGGCCGTAGGTGTAGATCCTGCGCGGCATCCCCATCATCCCGAGCATGTGCTGCGGGAAGAAGGTCAGGTTGAAGCCGGCGAGGACGAGCCAGAAGCTGAGCTTGCCGAGCCGCTCGTCGAGCAGCCGCCCGAAGAGCTTCGGCCACCAGTAGTGGAGCCCGGCGAAGATGCCGAACATCGAGCCGCCGAACAGCACGTAGTGCAGGTGGGCGACGACGAAGTAGCTGTCGTGCACCTGCCAGTCGAACGGGAAGGCCGCGAGAAAGATCCCCGAGAGACCTCCGATCGTGAAGACGCCGACGAAGCCGAGGGCGTAGAGCATCGGCGTGTCGAAGATCAGGTTGCCGCGCCAGGTCGTGGCGAGCCAGTTGAAGATCTTGATCCCCGTCGGGATCGCGATCACCATCGAGGCGACCATGAAGAAGCCGAGCAGCGGCCTCGACAGCCCGACGGTGAACATGTGGTGGGCCCAGACGAGCAGCGAGAAGAAGCCGATCGCAACGAGCGCCAGCACCATCGCCGCGTAACCGAAGATCGGCTTGCGGGCGAAGACGGGAAGGATCTCGGAGATGATCCCCATCGCCGGCAGGATCATGATGTAGACCTCGGGGTGGCCGAAGAACCAGAAGACGTGCTGGTAGAGCAGCGCGTTGCCGCCCTCGGCCGGCAGGAAGAAGTGGGTGTCGGCCTTGCGGTCGAGCAGCAGCAGGGTCAGCCCGGCGGAGAGGGCCGGCAGCACGACGACGAGCATCGCTGCGTACACCTCGATCGACCAGACGAAGAGCGGCAGGCGCATCCACGTCATCCCGGGGGCCCGCATGCGGTGGATCGTCACGATCAGATTGATCGCGCCGAGGAGGGACGAGATCGAGAGGATGTGGAGGGAGAGGATCAGAAGGTCGACCCCGGTGCCGCCGGCGAAGACCGAGTTCGGCGGGTAGATCGTCCAGCCGACGTCCGGCGCTCCGCCGGTCGAGAACCAGCTCGAGTAGAGGACGATCCCACCGAAGAGGAAGAGCCAGTAGGAGAGCGCGTTCAGCCGCGGGAAGGCCATGTCGCGCGCGCCGATCATCAGCGGCACGAGGAAGTTGGCGAAGCCCGCGAAGATCGGAACGACGACGAGGAAGATCATCGTGACCCCGTGCATCGTGAACAGCTCGTTGTACGACTCCTTCGTGATGAACTGCTCGTTCGGCGTCGCGAGCTGCGCGCGCATCAGGAGCGCCAGCACGCCGCCGGCGAGGAAGAAGACGAGAGTCGTGGCGATGTAGAGGAGGCCGATCCGCTTGTGGTCGACGGTTGTGACCCAGCCGGCCACGCGGCCGCGCTTCCAGTCGGGCCGGTAGGGCCTCGCCTCGACGTGGTTAACCGCCACCCGTTCCACCCCCCGAGCCGAACTCGCGCCGCACGTAGCGGTAGAGGGCGTCCACCTGCCGGTCGTCCCACGTCTGCCCGATCGGGGGCATCTCCCCCTGACCCTGCCGGACGATCGCCTCGAGCGCCTCGCGGTCGCGGAACGCGCCGTTGCCGACGAGCGTCGGGCCGATCCCGCCCTGCGCGTTCTGCCCGTGGCACTTCGCGCAGGCGCCAGCCCACGTGTCGGCCCCGAGCATCGACGAGCCCGTCCGCTGCGCCCGCTCCTCGCTCGCGAGCCACTGCTCGAACTCCTCGCGCGGCATCACCTCGACCGCCGCGAGCATCGCCGCGTGCTGGATCCCGCAGAACTCCGCACATTGCCCGACGAACGTCCCGCTCCGCCGCGCGCGAAACCAGGTGCGGTTCGTCTGCCCCGGAATCGTGTCCAGCTTCCCCCCGAGGGCGGGGATCCACCAGCTGTGGATCACGTCGTCGACGGGGGCGACGAGGGTCAGCTGCACGTTCTGGCCAACGGGCGCACGCATCCGGTCGACTGCGACGACGCCGTTCGGGTAGCGGTACTCCCAGTAGTAGCGGTGGCCCTCGACGGTGACGTCCAGCCGGCCGCCTTGCGCGTTCGCGCTCGGGACGTTCTGGATCCCCGGCAGCTTGTAGAACACGAACCCGCCGATCGCGACGAGGATCAGCACGGGGAGAAGCGTCCAGATCAGCTCGAGCCGTGTGTTGCCGCGGATCTGCGGGCCCTCGGCCTCGCGGCTTCGCCGGCCGCGGCGGAACCGGAAGACGAACAGCAGCAACAGCCCCTCGACGAGCACGAAGATCACGCCGGTGAAGGCGAGGATGAAGTAGTAGGTCTGGTTGATCCCCTCGGCGTTCGGCGACTCCGCGTCGGGCGGGGCGAGACCGCCGTTCCCCGCGAGAGCCGCGCTCGCGAGGGCGAGCGCCAGGACTGTCAGCGCGGCTGCGGCTGCGGGCATTCGGCGCACCGCCCGGCATTCTATGAAGGGAGGCACGCGGGAGCCTGGGCAAGGGAGCTCTCGGCTCCTGGCATGCTTGCTCAGGATGGCTGGCTCGCGGGTGAGGCTGCCGGCGCAGGCCGGGGAGCGGTTCGAGGTCTACGTCAACGGCGTCCGGCAGGAGGCGGGAAGCGACTTCCATCGCCAGGGCGACGAGCTCGTCTTCGGCCG
>JACDAS010000282.1 GCA_013695295.1 Actinomycetota bacterium
CGGTCAACGAGCTCGGTCAGCTGTCTTGGCAGGTCGCCGCGCTCGGCCCGAAGCGGCGGCGCCCCGGCCGCGATCGCGCGCGCGGTGCCGAGCAGCGAGGGCGACCAGAAGGGGTGGCGGCCGGCGAGGAACTCCCAGAGCAGGACGCCGACCGCCCAGACGTCGGCGGCCGGCGTCGCCTTGCGGCCACGCAGGCGCTCGGGCGAGATGTAGGCGAGCGTGCCGGGAACGTCGCCAACGGCGGTCAGGGTCTCCTCCTCGTTGATCAGCGCGAGCCCGAAGTCGAGCAGCCGGACCGAGATTCCAGGACCGTCGACGAGGAGGACGTTCGAAGGTTTGACGTCGCGGTGGACAATCCCCTGGCGGTGCGCGTGCGCGAGCCCGTCGAGCATCTGGACGGCGATCGCCAGTACGTTCGGGTCGCGGATGTCGCCGCGCCGGAGCTCGTCGCGGAGCGTCCTACCGGGGACGTATTCGTAGGCGATGTAGACATGCCCGGCGTCGCGCCCGAGCGCGTAGGCGCGCAGGCAGCGTTCGTGCCGGAGCCGGGCTGCGGTGGCCGCCTCGCGCTCGGCCCGGGAGCCCGCGTTGCCCTCGCGTGCGACGATCTTCAAGGCCACCTCCCGCCCGGTCGGCTCGTCGACGGCGAGCCAGACCGAGCCCGACCCGCCGCTGCCGAGCGGCCGCACCGGCCGAAAGCGATCGAGGACGAGTCTCCCCCGCGGAAGCTCGGACGCCAGGGATCCCATCAAGCCTGGGTTGGCGGCGGCAGGAGAAACTCCTTTCCTGTCCGAACAACCGGGTACAGTGGCCTCAGTTTCGCCTCCGGAACGCCTATGACCGAGCGCGACGACGATTTCGAGTTCGACTTCTTCGACGAGCCCGCGTCGCAGGAGCAGACAGTCGAGCGGCCGCCGCGCAGGCTCGTGCGAGCGCAAGGGCCGAAGGGTCCGTCGGACGGTCCCCCGCGCCGGCCGCGGCTTCGGACGGGGGCTGGTGGGGCGCCGCTTCTGCGCCTCGTCGGTCTGATCGCCTTCGCGATCCTCATCATCGTGCTGCTCGTCTTCTGGGTGAACAGCTGCCGCGACTCCGGCAAGAAGAACTCGTACAAGCGCTATCTCGATCGTCTCGGTCAGGTGGCCGGCGACTCGCAGCAGGTCGGGAACGAGCTGACTGACCTCCTGACGACGCCGGGGCTTCGGTTCGGCCAGCTCGACGAGCGGCTGAACGGCCTCGCCCAGCAGCAGCAGCAGGATGTGACGCTGGCGCGCGAGCTCTCGCCGCCGGGCGCGCTCTCGATCGAGCATCGGCATGCGGTGGAGGCGCTCGAGTTCCGCGTCAGTGGCCTCCAGGGCCTCGCCGCGGCCTTCCGGCAGGCCTCGACCGCGAAGAACACGACCGGCACGGTCACGGCGCTCGTCGGCCAGGCCGAGCGGCTCGTCACGAGCGACGTGATCTGGGACGACCTCTTCAAGACGCCCGTCGTCTCCAAGCTCCAGCAGGAGGGCCTCGCGGGTGAGGTGCGCGTTCCCGACTCGAACTTCGTCCAGTTCCCGGACTTCGCCAGCACGCGCACGCTCGCCGACATCCTCGAGCGCCTGCGCGGTGGCACCACGGACGACGGCGGTGGCCTGCACGGCACGGCCCTCGGCCCTGTGCGCGCGCTGCCGAGCGGCCAGGAGCTCTCCACGGACACGGACAACACCGTCGTCGCCACCACGGGTCTCGGCTTCTCCGTCACGGTGGAGGATTCGGGCGACTCCCAGGAGGTCGGCGTCCAGGTGACGCTCACCATCCAGCAGGAGCCGGCGCCGATCGTCAAGCGCCAGACGATCGCCGTGATCAACGCCGGGGAGCAGAAGACACTCGTCTTCAGGAACCTCGGCGAGGTGACCTTCGCGACGAAGACCACCCTCAAGATCGACGTCAAGGCCGTGCCCAACGAGGCGAACCTCGACAACAACTCGGTCGAGTACCCCATTATCTTCTCGCTCGGCTAGGAGAGCTGAGGCGTGCTCTGGGTCGGCCTCGCCGGGATCGCCGTCGCACTGGTGGCGCTCGGGTTGACGGGGGCGATGTGGCGGCAGCTCGGGAAGCTTCGAGCGGCGCAGGTCGTGCTGCTCGGCGGGAGCAAGGCCGACCTCGTGGACTTCGCGGTCTCGCTGCAGGGCCGGATCGACGACCTCCACGGTGCCGTGGACGAGGTCGCCGCCGGCCTCTCACGGGTCGACCGCCGGGTGGACGGGACGGTCACGAACACCGCGATCGTCCGCTACGACGCCTACGGGGGAACCGGGGGCCACCAGTCCGCCTCGGTGGCGCTGCTCGACGCCGGTCGCTCGGGGATCGTGCTCAGCGCCATCCAGGGTCGCGACTACGCGCGGATCTACGTCAAGGAGGTCGATCACGGGCGCGCGCCGGTCGCGCTCTCGCCCGAGGAGCAGCAGGCCGTCGAGCGAGCGATGACTCCCTAGCAGCGGCCAGCGCCCCCGGGTGGCCCCGAGGCCTGCGGCCCACTCGGAAGCGGCTCGGTACATTTCCCGCGGATGCAGCAGGTCCTCGTTTTGAACGCGAGCTACGAGCCGCTGAACGTGTGCTCCGTGCGACGCGCGCACGTGCTCGTCTTCAAGGGAAAGGCCGAGGTGCTCGAGCAACTCGAGCGGCCGCTGCGCACCTCGACGGACACGTATCCGTGGCCGCACGTGATCCGGCTCGTCACCTACGTGCACGTGCCGAGAGCCGCGCAGCGGAAGATCTCGCGCCGGGCGCTCTTCGCTCGCGACAACTGGCAATGCGTCTACTGCGGCACCGGCGGTCGCCTGACGCTCGACCACGTCGTCCCGCGCAGTCGCGGGGGCGGATCGGTGTGGGAGAACGTGGTCACCTCCTGCGCGCCCTGCAATCTGCGCAAGGGGAACAGGCTGCCCGAGGAGGTCGCGATGGAGCTTCGCTCGGCGCCCCGTCCTCCCGCCTCGGTGCTCTTCATCCATCTCGCGGCCCCCGAGATTCCGACGCGCTGGCAGCCCTACCTGAGTCGGCTTTCGTCCTCGACCGCCGCCTGACGCCAATGTGACGTCCGGCCTGCCGGCTTCGTATGAGGCTCGACACAATCGGACCGGGAGGACGACATGAAGCTCAGGTATCTGGCGATGCTCGCCGCAGTCGCGCTCGCTGTCGCGGCGCTCGCTGCAGTCGGCCGGCCGGAGGCGGCAACCGGAGAGGTGGACGAGACCGACCGCACCCTCACCGTCTCGGGCACGGGATTCGTCTCGAGCGTGCCGGACCGGGTAGCCTTCAGCTTCGGGGTCGGGACCCAGGCGAAGACGGCCGTCCAGGCGCTCGGCGCCAACAGCGCGGTGATGCGGAAGGTGATCGCGGCCCTCAAGGCGGCCGGGATCGCGGCCGAGGACATCCAGACGGAGCAGGTCTCGATCTCGCCCCGCTACGACAAGGACGGCAACGAGATCGTGGGCTACCAGGCCTCGAACTCCGTCGGCGTCATGCTGCGCAGGCTGGCGAGGGCGGGAGCGGTGATCGACGCGGCCGCGGGCGCCGGCGCGACGCAGGTCTACGGCCCGTCGCTCTCGGCCTCGAACCAGGGTGTGCTCGCGCGCCAGGCGCTGCGCGACGCGATCGCCGACGCACGCGCGAACGCCGACGCGATCGCGGGCGCTGCTGGCGCGACGCTCGGCCGGGTGCTGACCGTGAACGTGGACGACTCGACGCCCCCCGTGCCGCAGCGGGCCAAGGCGTCCGCCGACAGCTCCGAGGAGCCGCCGGTGGAGGGGGGAACCCAGGTCGTCGAGGCGACCGTGACGGTGACCTACGAGCTGCGCTAAGGGCGTCGCTCGCGATGCCCGTGTCAGGATCGCGGGCTTGCCCGTGATCCGTCTGAAACGACCGGCCGAGCGCGCGGGGTACAGACCCACGCTTCTAGGGACGCTCGACCGGTAGCCCCCTGGTCGACCAGTCGCTCCACGAGCCCGGGTACAGCTTCGCGTCGGGGCGGCCCGCTTCGGCCAGGGCGAGCAGGTCGACGCAGGCGGTGATCCCCGAGCCGCAGTAGACGACGATCTCCTCCGCCTCGAGGAGATCGTCCGGCGGCTCGAAGGCCCGCGTGTACGGGAGGTTCCGCGCCCCCGGGATGTGTCCCGCCACGGGGTCGATCGGCTCGACGTCCCCGCGGTAGCGCTCCGGGACGCGCGCGTCGAGCACGAGCAGCCGCGAGTCGCCCAGGCGGGCGGCGAGGCCCTCGGCGTCGATCGTGTCGCCGGCGCGGAGCCGCGGCTCGAAGCGTCCGGGGTCGATCTGCTCGGGGCCTGCCCGGAGCGGCCCCGCCCAGGCTCCGATCCCGCCTCGCAGGACCGCCGCCTGCTCGTGCCCGAAGTGGCGCAGCAGCCACCAGAGCCGAGCAGCGCCTCCGGTCATCCCCTGGTCGTAGGCGACGACGAAGGTGCTCCGGTCGATGCCTGCACGCGAGGCGGCCGCGGCGAACACCTCCGGCGGCGGCAGCGGGTGCCGCCCCGCGCCCTCCACCGAGAGGTCGGCGAGGTCGGTGTCGAGGTCGAGGAAGGCGGCGCCGGGGACGTGGCCCGCGAGGTAGAGCTCTCGGCCCCGCTCCGGGTGCCCGAGCTCGAAACGACAGTCGACGAAGCGGTAGCGCATGCCGCGATCGTACGCATCAAGTAGGCCCGCGCAGACCCTCCCGCTCCGCGGGAGGCCTTCACGCTAAGAGCTCAAGTGCAGAAGGGCGAAACGTCGATTTCCTTCCAAGTGCGGGTTCAAGGCATTCGGCGCTCCAGCAGGAGGACGTCGCGCCAGGCGCCGTTCAGCTTCCCGAGGCGTTCGCGGACGCCCACGACCCGGAAGCCGCAGCGGCGGTGGAGCGCGAGGCTCGCCGCGTTCTCCGGAAAGACGCCGGCCTGGACGGTCCAGATTCCGGCCCGTTCCGCGCCTTCGACGAGCTCCCGCAGCAGGCGCGCCCCGACCCCGCGCCCACGTGCGCGGCCCGCGACGTACACGCTCACCTCGGCCACGCCGGCGTAGACCGGCCGCGCAGACACCTGCGAGAGCGCGGCCCATCCCGCCACCTCGCCGTCGATGCAAGCGACGAGGCGGTGCCGCTCGAAGTGCGCCCGATCCCAGTCCGGCCACGCCGGCGGCTCCGTCTCGAAGGTCGCGTTCGCAGAGGCGATCCCCTCCGCGTAGATCGCTCGCACTGCTGGCCAGTCCGAGGGGGAGAGCGGCCGGAGGATCGGCGGCACCCCGGTCACACGGTGCACGCACGGCGGAGCGGACCGGGTGTCGGCCCGCTCCCGCCGCCTCCTACTTCGCCGGCCGCTTGCGGTTGACGATCTCGTCCAGCCTCGAGCGAAGCGCGTCGAGCAGCCGCTCCTTCTGCTCGGCGCTCAGCCGGCCGGCTCGATCGAGACGTGCCTCGACGCTCGCGAGGATCGCCTGCTCGAGACCCGTGACCGTCTTGCCTCGTTCCGTCGCAGCCTCGGCGAGCGACTTGCCGGAGTGCAGGATCCGGAGCAGCTGGCCGACGCCGACGCCGACGTACTCCGCCGCCGCCCGGACGACGCCGCGCAGGGGGCCATGGGCAGGCGCGAAGCCGCGTCCGTGCAGGCCGCCCCCGTGCCGGCCGGGGCCCCCGGCGAAGGGGTGCGCGAGCGTGGCGGCGTCGATCCGCGCCTTGATCCGGGCCGCAGCCTCGGCCTTCAGCTTCCCCGCAGACACCGCGGCGTCGACTCGCTCCTTCGCCTCGGCCTTGAACGCCGCCAGCAGCCGCTCGGGCGCCACCCCGACGCGGTCGGCGACGTCGCCGAGGAACGGCTGCTCGGCCGCCTTCGCGCTCGGGCCCGAGGCCTCCTGGCTGGTCGCGTAGGCTGCTCCGCCGCCGGCGAGAGCGACCACCACGACCGCGATCGCGAGCGCTCTCGATCTCCTGAGCTTCATCGTCTGGCTCCCTTCCCCGGGGCCGACCCGACCCGGCTCGACGGACGATAGCGGCGGACCCCCGATGCGCGCTTGAGCGAGGCCACGGGAACTGGTAGGGTCGAATGACTGTGTTCCGGATCGCGAATGGGACGGCGCCACTCCCCCGCTGACCTCGGTCAGCCGGGCGTAGTGCGCCCCCATTCAGTTTCTTCCCAGCGATCAAGGAGCACCTGTGATTCATCCCTCGACATCGGTCCGTCCGGAACCTGAAGCCCGCAACGGGCCGCTCGCCGTCGACGTCTCGAACCTTCGCAAGGAGTTCTTCCGCCGCGACGGCCGCCGCTGGCTGCTTCCCCGCCGCCGCCGTGTGCCTGCGCTGAAGGGCGTCACGTTCACGATCGAGCGGGGCGAGTGCGTCGCGATCCTCGGCCAGAACGGCTCGGGCAAGTCGACCCTCGTTCGCCTGCTCTCGACGCTCCTGCTCCACGACGGCGGCACCGCGCGCATCTTCGGCCACGACGCTTTCGCCGAGTCCCGCGCCGTGCGCCGCCTCGTCAACCGCGTCTCCGTGGAGGCCTCGTTCTTCAAGAAGATGTCGGCGCACGAGAACCTCGGCTACGCGGCGCGCTTCTACGGGATGACTCCGGGCGAGACCGGCCGGAAGCTGCCCGAGATCCTCAAGCGGGTGGGCTTCCCTGCGGGACGCAGCCGCGAGCCGATGGAAGCGCTGTCCCGTGGGATGCAGCAGAAGGTGGCGCTGGCGCGCGCCCTCCTGACCTCGCCGATACTGCTGCTCCTCGACGAGCCCACCACCGGTCTCGACCCGCGCTCCAAGCACGAGGTGCAGCAGTTCATCCGCGAGATGCGTGAGCAGCACGACTCGACGATCCTGCTCTGCACGCACGACCTGGCCGAGGCGGAATCGCTGGCCGACCGCGTCGGCATCCTCGACCGCGGCGAGCTGCTCTGCCTCGAGCCCGTCGACGAGTTGAAGGCGCGCTACGGCGCCGGGACGCTGGAGGAGGCGTTCTTCGCGGCCACCGGCAAGTCGATCGAGGACGAGGAGGACGACGAAGAGGACCGGGACCGCAAGGAGCTCGCGTGATGCGCGGGGCGGCGGCCACCCTCCGGCACGAGCTGATCGGGCTCTCGGGCGTCGTCGAGCGAAACGCGTACCTCGTCAAGCGGTACGCCTGGTGGGAGCTGGCGTTCTTCCTCTGGACGGTCGCGAACACGCTGACGATCGTGTTCATCGCCAAGGGCGTCGAGGCCTCAGGGGTCGACATCGACGTCGAACGGTTGACGACGCAGCTCCTGATCGGCGCCGTGATCTGGGCCTATCTCGGGATCATCTTCGAGATCCTCACCGAGACGGTCGCGTGGGAGCGCTGGGAGGGAACGATCGAGTACACGTTCATGGCGCCCCTCTCGCGCCCCGTCCACCTGATCGGGATGGGCCTCTTCGCGATCGCCTACGGCGTCGTGCGCGCGTCGGCGCTCTTCGGCGTCGTCGCCTTCTTCTTCGGGCTCGATATGCCGAAGGCCGACTTCGTGACCGCGATGGTTCTGCTCGCGATCGCCTCGGTCTCGTTCATCGGGATCGGAATGATGACGGCGGTGCTACCCCTGATCTCGCCCGAGAAGGGGACGCAGCTCGGCTTCATCGCCCAGGGCCTGATGCTCGTCGTCTCCGGGGTCTACTACGACGTCTCCGTCCTGCCCACGTGGATGGAGTGGATCTCGAAGGTCTCGCCGGCGACCTACGCGCTGCGCGGCATCCGCGACGCGATCAACAACGGCGCAGGGATCGGCGACGTGTGGGGTGACATCTGGCCGCT
>JACDAS010000048.1 GCA_013695295.1 Actinomycetota bacterium
CGTAATCGCCGTAGCTGCGGGTGTAGGCGGCTGCCTCGCCCACGCAGGTCAGCTTGCTCGCGCGCGGATTCTTGAATTTGAACGTCGCGGAGACTCGCTCGGGACCCGGCTGCACCTTGCCCGCCCCGGCGACGGCCGCGAGCCCGAGCGCGATGATCGCCGCGGCCGTCACGTGCAGCCTGGTTCGCACCTGGCGGAATGTAACGCACCGGGCTCGAGGTTCCAAGGACAGCCACGGCAGGTTCGACCTTCATCGCCCTGACTCGGCATCGCGTAGCGGAGTCGGTGCGTGCGCGGGGACCGGGTTCGTCTCGGAACCCGCTGGCGCTCACTTCACGAGCTCGATCGCCGAGAACGACGCCGGGATCACCCCGAATTCGGCGAAGACATCGATCCAAGGCTGCGCCAGCACCGGTCTGAGCCGTTCCGAAAAAGAGGTGCGCGTCATCTTGCTGATCACGGCCTTGTCGATGGGCACATACCTGGCAAGGATGGCGCCGCTGGCAGGGTGGTTCTTCTTCTGGTTCGCCCACACAGCCGCCGCCTGGATCGCGTTCCGAAACCGAGCTGCAAGCTCCGAATCGATGCCCCGGCGGGCGATCCAGATCGTCAGCAGGCAGTCTCGTGAGCAGACGGAACTGAAGATCGAGGCGACGCGCTGTGCGCCCCGCTGCGTCGACAGGGTCAGGAACGGCTCGGGAAGCACCGCGGCGTCGACGGTTCCACGCGACAGCGGGCCGAGCATCTGGGCGAACGGGATCTCGGAGAACCGAACGTCGCCCGCCGACATGCCACTGCGCTTGAGCCACTTCAGCAAGGCGATGTGCGCGAGCGTGTTCGTCGAGTCGATGGCGATGCGCTTGCCGACGAGATCGCGGGCGCGAGTGATCCTCTCGCCCTTTGCCGCGACGAGACCGGCAGTTGGGGTCTTCGGCCGGTAGAGCGCGCCGGCGGCGACCAGCCGAACCGGAGCGTCGCGCGACCGCAGAATCGCCAGGCCTCCCGTGGTGAAACTCGAGAACTGGGCCTCGCCGGAAAGCACGGCCGCCACGATCTGGGCCGGATCAAGGAGGACAGTGATCTTCGCTTCGATTCCCTGCTCCCGGAAGAAGCCCCGCTCCTTCGCGTAGAACGCGAGCGCGGTCGGCTCGAGGGGCAGAACCGCGATCGTGATCGGGGTCAGGCGAGGGCTGCGCCCGGCCGCCGGCGATAGCGCGCCACCCGCCGCGGGAACGGCGGAGACGAAGACGACGCAGCAGAGCGTCGCCAGCAGTCTCACCGTGGCCCTTCCGGCGCGCGTGTTCATTCGCGCGCCCGAGGCGGCGATCCTGGAGAGTCCTGCTTCATCGTCCGCTCCCTTCCGTCTGCGCCAGCCTCCAGTCTCCACGGCTCGACCCCTGAGGCGCATCTGGGAGACCCCTTCAGTTCGAGCCTGCCGCCGTAGAACGGTTTCGTGTCGTGAGTCACACTAGCGGTGTGACGACCCCGAGCTTCGAACTCGTCGGGCGGGACGAGGAGCTCGCACGGCTGGGCGAGTTCGTCGAGCGCCTTCGAGAGCATCCCGGGGCTGTCGTCATTCGCGGCGAGCCGGGGATCGGGAAGACCGCGCTGCTGCGCGAGGCCGTGGCTGCCGCCCAGCGAGACGGTGTCCGCGTGCTGGTCGCGCGGTGCGCCGAGGCCGAGATGCCGATCCCGCTCGGAGCGGTCTCGGACCTCCTCGATCCGGCGTTCGAGGACGTCGCGGACGTGTTGGCGGAGCCGCAGCGTCGTGCGCTCGCCGCCGTACTCGGGATCGCGACCGATGCGCAGGGAGATCCGGACCGGCTTGCGTTGCCGCGCGCCCTCGTCGCGGCGTTCCGCGTCCTCGCGGCCGAAGGCCCGCTGCTCGTGGCCGTCGACGACGTCCAGTGGCTCGACGCCGCGTCGGCGCGCGTGCTCGCCTTCGCGGCACGGCGCACGGGCGAGGCGCCGATCGGCGTCCTCGCGACGTTGCGCGGAGGACACGACGAGCGAGAACCGCTCGGCCTCGCGGACGCATTCGAGCCGGGCGCCTTCGCCGACATCGCGCTCGGGCCGCTCGGCATGGGCGCGCTGCAGCACCTCGTGCGTCTGCGGTTCGACGTCCGGATCCCGCGGGCAAAGCTCGCCGACGTCCACGCCGCCTCCGGGGGGAATCCGATGTTCGCGCTCGAGTTCGCGCGGGCCATCGAGCGGGAGGACGCGCACCTGCGAGCGCGGCTGCCGGTCCCCTCGTCGCTCCAGGAGCTCGTCCGGGATCGGATCCGCGCGCTCCCGGACAGCACGCGACCGCTGCTCGAGCTTGTCGCGGCCGTCGAGCGCCCGACGGGGTTGCTGCTCTCGAAGGCACTCGGCGGAACCGCCGCCGTCGAAAGGGTGTTCGACGAGGCCGCCTCGGCGGGCGCGATCAGCGTCGGCGCCGACGACGTCGTACGTTTCACGCACCCGCTCCTCGGCTCCGCCGTGTACTTCGGGATGTCGTCGGCTCGGCGCCGATCCCTCCATCGTGAGGCGGCCGAGCTCGTCGACAACCTCGAGCAGCGAGCACGCCACCTCGCGCTGGCGACAACCGACCCCGACGGCGCGATTGCGGAGGTGGTCGAGCGCGCCGCGGCGGCCGCGGCCGAACGGGGAGCGCCCGACGCGGCGGCGGCGCTCGCGGCGGAGGCCGTTCGGCTGACGTCGCCCGACGACGAGGTCGCGCGTGTCCGCCGGACTCTCCTGGGCGCCGGTTACCTGATCGAAGCCGGGGAAATCGGTGCGGCGCGGGTGCGGGTCGAGCCGTTGCTCGACCCGCGCGCGCCGCCCGCCGTACGTGCTCAGGCCCTCGTGATCAGAGCCGAAACCGAGCACCAGAACCGAGGGCTGATCCTGGCGTCCCTGCGCGAGGCGATCGACATCACCCCGGATCCCCGCGTCCGCTGGCAGGCCTGGATCCGCTACGCACAGCACGGGGGCTGGGTCTCCGGCAACGCGCGCACTGCGGCCGAGGCGGCACGCGAGGCCCTTCGGATCGCCGTCGAGCTCGACGACCAGGTGCTGATCCCCGCGTCCAAGGCCGCGGTTGCCTACTACGAGGCCGGCCGCGGCCGGCGGGAGGTCGAATTCGACGAGGCGGATCTCGCCGGCGCCGAGCCCTTGCGGCGAACGGCGCCGTGGCAGGTCACTCCGGCGATCTCGGTCGGGACGCGACTGCTGTGGGCGGGGGAGCTCGACCGCGCGCGCGACGTGCTCCGGCGCGAGTACGAGGAGCTCGTGCGCCAGGGCAGCATGCTGAGGCTTCCCCTCATGCTCCTGATCGCCCTGGTCGATCTCGAGTGGCGCGCAGGCCGCTGGTTAGCGGCCGAGGCGTACGTCGACGAGGGGCTCGCGATCCTCGAGGACGCGCTTCCCGGCGGCGTCCACGTCGTCCTCTACGCGCATGTCCTGATCGCCGGTTCACGCGGTCGCGTGGACGAGGCGCGGCAGGCCGCCGCGACGTGCCTCCGGATGGCGGAGCAGAGAGACGATCACGTGAATCCGCTGCGTGTCCGCTGGGCGCTCGGCCACGTCGAGCTCGCGCGCGGCGACGCCGCGGCGGCGTGGCGGGCGCTCGAGGGCCTGCCCGAGGCGCTCGACACGTTCGGGATCGCCGAGCCGGGGTGGCAGCCCATCCTCCCGGACGTCGTCGAGACGCTCGTGGTGCTCGGCCGGCTGGACGAGGCCGAGGCCGTTTTGCGGCAGCTCGAGACTCAGGCGGCGGCGCTCCGGCACCGATGGGCGACGCCCGCCGCTCTGCGGTGCCGCGCGATGCTGTTGCTCGCCCACGAACGTGCGGACGACGCAGCCGCCGCCGCCGACCGTGCAGCGGCCCTGTTCGAGGAGCTCGGCTTTCCGCTCGATCGTGCGCGTGCGCTCCTCGTCGCAGGAGCTGCGAGACGACGCGCAGGGCAGCGCCGGCGGGCGGCGGACTCGCTGCAGCGCGCGATCGACATCCTCAACGCCGTCGGCGCATCTCTCTGGCTGGAGCGTGCCGAGGACGAGCTCCGGCGCGCGAACCCGCGCCCGCGCCGCGACCGGGAGCTGACGAACGCCGAGCAGCGCGTCGCAGCGCTCGTGGCAGAGGGACAGACGAACCGCGAGGTCGCTGCGCAGCTGTTCACCACGATCGGGACGGTCGAGGCGCATCTGACCCGCATCTACCGGAAGCTCGGCGTGCGGTCGCGCACCCAGCTCTCACGTGCGATCGCCGACGACGTGCTCGGCGGCGAGGTCTAGCCGTCAGCGCAGGCCGGCCGGCCAGAGCGGCATGGCGGTGAACGTGTCTCGCCCGGTCGGGGTCGGCTCGAGCCCGAGCGGAACGAACAGCCGCGAGTAGGTGAGCTGGTCGACGCTTCGTCGAAGCGACGCATCGGCTGCGATCGCGGGATCGCCGGCGAGCGCTGTGGCCAGCGCCGGCAGGTCGGCTTCCCGTGCGAGCTCCTGGCGTTCGGCGATGAAGAGGACAAAGCGGGCCGTCGGCAGCGAGACCGCGACCACGTCGGCTGATGTTTCGATGAAGGTGCGGAGCGCGAGCTCGAGTGCCTGGCGGCGCGGGAGAAAGGCCTCCGCCGGCCGGGCAGCTCGCCGCGCGGGGTAGGGGCAGGTGGCGCGGAGCGGGCAGATCGCGAAGTAGATGCCGTTGTCAGCCGGGATCACTCGCATCTCGTCCAGGCCGGTGGTCAGGAGGCTGAACGACTCGAACACGCCGGTGGAGGAGGCTTCGGTGACGGCGAGCTTCGGCCCGTGCGGGCCCAGGTAGCGGCGGTTGATCTGGGCGCGGATCTTTCGGGCGTGGGCGAGGTCACCGCTGCGGCCAGCGGCGGCGCCGGCGATGGCGAGCGGCGCCTTCCCGTCTCGGAGTTCGGTCGGCGCCGCGGCTGCCGCGGCGGGCAGCGAAGCGAGGCAAACGGCGGCGATCAAGAGTCTGGACATGTGGCTCCTTCCGGGCTGCAACGTCTCTCGACTCTGGCCCGGCGCCGTCCAGCGCGCGTCTGGGAAACCCCGATATTTCGACCGATCAGACCCCCAAATGCCCCGCTTCCCGCTCTCGCGACGCGATGACGTCGTGGATCTCGTTGCGGACGGCGAGGAACCGCGGCGAGCTCCGTGTCGCCGTCTGCACCCGCGGTCGCTCGAGCTCCACGTCGATCGACGCCACCAGACGGCCCGGAGCGGATCCGAGAACGAGCACGCGGTCTGAGAGGTAGACGGCCTCGTCGATGTCGTGCGTGACGTGCACGATCGTGACGCGGCGCTCCTCGAAGTCGCCGTGGACTCTCAGCAGGACGTCCTGCAGCTCGGTGCGGGTGAGCGCGTCGACCGAGCCGAAGGGCTCATCCAGCAGCAGGATCTTCGGGCGCGAGACGAGCGCGCGCGCGATTGCCACGCGCTGCTGCATCCCGCCCGAAAGCTCCCACGGGTACTTGCGCGCCACGCCGTGGAGACCCATTTCCTGCAGGACGGCCTCGGCACGCGCGATCTTTTCCCCCCTGCGCAAGCCTGCGCGGCGCAGCGGAAGCATCACGTTTCGGATCACGCTCAGCCAGGGGAAGAGGGAACGGCTGTAGTCCTGGAAGACGAGCGCCACCTCCCGCGGCGGGCGCATCACGGCTTTGCCGTTGAAGAGCACGGAGCCGTCGCTCGGCGGCGTCAGGCCGCAGAGGAGACGCAGGAGGGTCGTCTTGCCGCAGCCGGACGGGCCGACGACGGAGAGGAGCTCGCCCTCCCGGACGTCGAACGTGACGTCGCTCAACACCGCCGGTCCCTCCGGCGAGTACCGCTTCCCGAGCCGCCGGACACGGAGGGTCTCAGCGGGTCGGCTCACCGGCTGCCCGGAAATGCCACGACAGGAGGTGGTCTTCGACGAGGAGGAACAGCCTGTTCAGGACGTACCCGAGCAGGCCGAGGAACAGGATGCCGCCATACATCTCCGGGACGTTGAACTGGGATTGCTGGAAGAGGATGTAGTGGCCGATGCCGTCGCTCGCGCCCACGAACTCCGAGATGACGACCATGATGACGCCGATCGAAAGCGCGACGCGCAGCCCGGCGACGATGGACGGGAGCGCGGCCGGCAAGTAGATGCGGAAGATTGTCTCCGCCAGGCCCAGGTGCAGCATTGCGGCCGTGTCACGCGTCTCGGGCGCGACCGCTCGGACGCCTTCGACGGTGTTGACGAGGACGGGGAAGCACACGGCGAATGCGATGACGGCGATGCGCATCCCATTTCCCAGGCCCAGAACCACGATCACGGCCGGCACGATCGCGACCGGCGGAACCGCTCTTAGGAACTCGACGAGCGGCTCGAGCGTCCGCCTCGCCGCGCGCAAGGATCCCATCAGCAGCCCGGCAGCGATGCCAATTCCGGCTCCTAGCGCATACCCGGCCGCCAGCCTCTCGAGGCTCGCTGCCACGGACGTCAAGAAGTCGGTGGTAGGCCAGACCTGCCACGCGCGCTCCAGGACCGCGGTGACGGGTGGGAACAAGAAGGATGGTTCGCTGCGCGCCCATGCCTCCCAGATGCCGAGTGCAGCGCCGAAGACGACGGCGCCGAGGAGCCGGCGTCCGACTCGATTCAGGAAGGCAGCCGTCATCACCGAGCCAATCGCCCCTCGCCGACCCAGAACAGGAAGTGCCGTTCGGCTCTGCGGAGCGCGACGTTGATCGCGTAGCCGAGAAAGCCGGTTACGACGATTGCGGCGTACAGCTCCGGAAGTTGGTAGGCGAGTTGCTGCCTCTGCATGTACGAGCCAATTCCTTCCGTGCCGGTGACGAGCTCCGCAGTCACGCCGACGAGAAGTGCGAGCGACGCGCTCACTCTGATTCCGGTGGCGATGCTCGGGAGCGCGGCGGGGAACGTCACCGACACGAGCCTGCCGAGTCTCGTGACACCCGACGTCCTCGCGACGTCGTGGAGGACGCGATCGGCGCCGCGTGCGCCGTACAGCGTGTTGATCAGGATCGGCCAGAGCGCGGCGTACGCGATCACGAACCGTCGCATCGGCAGGCCGAGGCCGAAGACCATGATCGCGAGGGGTATGAGCGCAACGGCGGGGATCGGTCGCAGGAACTCGATCACGATGGATGAAGCCTCGAGCAGGGTGCGTGAGCTCCCGATGACCAGCCCGAGCACGATTCCGGCGGCAATCGCGAGGCCGAGCCCCTCCGCGTAGCTCTCTAGGGTCGTGCCGACCTCACCGGACAGCGTGCCGGACGACACGCCCTCTGCGAGCGCACGCAGGACCGCCGACGGGGCGGGCACGCTGTCGCGGAGCTCGAACAGCCGAACGCCCGCCTCGAGGAGCCCGGTGACGAGCACCACGAAGAGCCAGCCGACGAGATTCGCTTGCTTCACGATGCGATGTGCTCGCCACTATCGCGTGCGCCCGCTCGTGCGGCAAGGGCTCGCCCAGAATGGGGCGAGGCCTGTTGTCGCGGCATACCGACACACGGAGGAGGGCGCCCCGCAGCGGGTTCTGTCCCCCGCATGGGACAGACCCCGTCGTGGTGAGGGTCAGCCCGCCTTTACAGCGCAGCTCCCCGGCACGGTGAGCGGTCGTGCGGTCGTCTTTCGCTTGAGGGCGCGGATCGCGCGCACGAAGCCCTTCGTCTTCGCATCGCGCTCGATGCGTAGTTGACGAGGTCGGACTCCTTGCCCTGCAGCTCGCCTCGTGTGAGGGCGTCGCGGACGTCCGCCCACCCTTCGTAGGTCGGCTTTGCGCCAAGCGCTGCATGGTCAGCGTTTGCACCTCTAGGCTGCCGGGCGTGGGCTTTCGTGTGATCCGTCCCGACGAGCTCGAGTGGATTACACGGCCCCACAAGCCCGAAGAGGCGCCACGCCACGTCGCCGAGCTGAGCGAGCGGGCCGGCTTCGCCCACACCCGCGCGAATGTCTGGCGCTACGAGGCCGGCGCCAAGGGGCGCCGCCACAAGCACCTGCTCCAGGAGGAGACGTTCGTAGTGCTCGCGGGGACGCTGTCGATGTACCTCGGCGACCCGCCGGAGCGTCAGGACGTGCCCAAGGGCGGGCTCATCCACGTCGAGCCGGGCACGCCGCTCCAGACGGCGAACCACGGCGACGAGGATCTCATCCTCTATTCCTACGGCACCCCTCCCGAGAGCGAGCACGCCGAGATCCTCGACTCGGCGGTGTAGCCGTGGAGGGCCGCGCCTAGCGCGCGCGGGCCGCTGATCCTGCTGATCCTTCGCTAGCGATCGGGGCAGGCACCGGCCCAGAGATCGCTTCGGCGCGCCAAGCCGTGATCTCTCCCCAGGACGGGCGGTTAGCCGCGCGAACCCGCCGCCCCTAGGCTTCCCTCGTGGCGATCTGCCCCGGGTGTGGCCAGGAGAACCCGGACGGCTTCCGCTTCTGCGGAGCCTGCGGGGCAGAGCTGGCCGCCGCGCCTGCGCTCCCGCGCGAGGTGCGTAGGACGATCACGATCCTGTTCTGCGACGTTACCGGGTCGACGGCGCTCGGTGAGAGCCTCGACCCGGAGTCGCTCCGGCGCGTCATGGCTCGCTACTTCGAGACGGCCCGGTCCTGCCTCGAGCGCCACGGGGGCACCGTTGAGAAGTTCATCGGCGATGCGGTGATGGGCGTCTTCGGCGTCCCGGCTGTGCACGAAGACGACGCCCTGCGCGCACTGCGCTCGGCGGCGGAGTTGCGCGACTCGATGGTCGCCCTCAATGAGGAGCTCGAGCGCGACTACGGCGTGTCGCTGCAGATACGCGTCGGCGTCAACACCGGCGAGGTCGTCACCGGCACGGAGGAGCGGCTGGCCACGGGCGACGCCGTCAACGTTGCTGCCCGGCTGGAGCAGGCGGCGCCGTCCGGCGAAGTCCTGGTGGGGGAGGAGACGCTCCGGCTCGCGCGCGATGCAGTCGACGTCGAGGCGGTCGAGCCGCTCGCCGCCAAGGGTAAGAGCGAGCCGGTGCGCGCCTTCCGGTTGGTGGCCGTGCGCAAGGGCGCGCCCGCGTTCGAGAGGCGTCTGGATTCGTCCATGGTCGGTCGGGGGAGCGAGCTCGGGCTTCTGCGGCAGGCGTTCGAGCGCGCTGTCTCCGAATCGGCCTGTCACCTGTTCACGGTGCCGGGGCGGCCGGCGTCGGCAAGTCGCGACTGGTTGCCGAGCTCCTCGCTGGTCTCGGCGAAGCGGCGACGCTCTCCGGCCGCTGCCTGTCGTACGGCGACGGGATCACGTACTGGCCTCTCGTCGAGCTCTTTCGCGAGGCGGGCGCGGAGGACGAGCTCGCCGGCGCACTCGCGCAGCCAAGTTCCGAGGAGACGTTCCGGGCTGTCCGCACGTGGCTCGAGCGTCGAGCCCGCGAGCATCCACTGGCGGTCGTGCTGGACGATCTCCATTGGGGGCAGCCGACATTCCTGGACTTCGT
>JACDAS010000018.1 GCA_013695295.1 Actinomycetota bacterium
CGACCCCGACGACCTCCTCCTCGTGGAGGTCGACCGCACGCGTGGGTGGTCTTGCTTCGTCTCGAGCCATCTCAGTACTGACCGCGGCCGGCGCAGCTAGCGCGCCTCGTCCTCGTCGACCTCGACCCGCTCTTTGCGAAGCTCGTCGCTGATCGTCTCGCGGTCAGTCACCACACCCTTCTCGACCGCGACCCGCTCCTTCGCGACCACCCGCTTCTCGACGACCGGCTCCTCGGCGTGCAGCGGGACTTCGATCTCGTCCTCCTTGAAGTCGGCGCCGCCCACCTCCTCGTCGATCGGCTCGCGAGTCACACGCGCGGTCTCGCGCTTCAGGTCGACGTCGACCTCCGCCGGCTCCGTCTCCACCCACTTCCGCAGTCGGACGGCGCCGGCCTCGACGTCGCGCTTGCCGACGCGGAGCTCCTCCTCCGAGCGGGTGAGGCTGCGCTCCCTTGCTTCCCCGGTCGCCGTCGAAGCGCCGCCGTAGTAGCCGGAGAGCGACTGCTCGTGCTCCGAGCTGATCTCGTCGGTGTCGATGTCCGGTGAGTCCTGGACCTGATCCTTCGAGTAGGCGATCGTCAAGCCGTCGTCACCTGCGCGCGCCCCGGCAAGCGGGACGAGCACGCGCTTCATGCCGAAGAAGCCGGTCCCGATGGCCAACCACTCCGGCCGCTGCGTTCCCTCGTCGTAGAAGATCTCCTCGACCTTCCCGATCTTCTCGCCATCCCGGTCGTACACCGTCTCGCCTCGCATCTCGCTGAGGCTGGCAATCGTGAACTCGCTCATTGTTCGTCCCCCTCGTCTGGCGGCCTAATCCCTTTCGAGCAGCCCAGACGGGCGACGGACGGAGAAAGTTACACCCTTGCCTCCCGTCCGATCATCGGCGTAACTTTTCCGGTTGAGCCCGGGTCTTCCACGTATGGAGCAATCTTCTGATCCCTCTCCCGAACCGGTGCGCCGCTCCCTCACTACTGCGCCCCGGGGCGGATGACGAGCGACGAGGCGCTCGTCGAGCGGACGAAGGCAGGCGATCTGGACGCCTTCGAGGCTCTCGTCAAGCGCTATCGCGCCGTCGTTTTTCGCGTTGCCTCGCGCATCGTCGGCCGGGACGAGGCCGACGATGTCTCCCAGGACGCCTTCCTGCGCGCCTTTCATCGTCTCGAGCAGTTCCGCCGCGATTCGCCGTTTCGCTCCTGGCTGCTGCGGATCGCCCACAACGCCGCGCTCGACGCCCTCGAGCGGCGGCGGCCGGCTGAAGGTGATCCGCCAGAGGACACGCCCGAGGCCGTCCCGGCGCGCACTCGGACGCCCGCGGACGAGCTCGAGGTCAGCGAGCGGCGCGACCGGCTCGCGCTGAAGCTCCGACAGGTCTCGCCGGCACACCGGACCGTGCTCGTCCTGCGCGACCTCGAGGGACTGAGCTACGAGGAGATCGCCGAGGTGACCGACTCGCCGCTCGGCTCGGTCAAGGGCCGGCTCTTTCGAGCGCGGCGCGAGCTGATGGACATTCTGCGGCGCAATACCTACGACTGGGAGCTGCCCTCAACATGAGCGAGGCCCCGCAGGAACCGCCCGATGGCCCGGCTGAGAAGCGGCTCCTCGCGCTGCTCGCCCTTCTGCGCGCCGAGGCGGGGCGCGTGGACGAGGCGATGGTCGAGCGGGTCGTGCGGCGTGCGCGGATCCAGGGAGGCGTCAAAGAGCTCCTGCGGGCGATGAACGCACTCGCCTACGCCTTTTCGGGCGGCCTGTCGATCTTCTTCCGACGCGGGGCGAGGAGGTCGCCGTGACGGTGCTCGCGGCAGCCGTCCTCGACCGCGCGCTGAACACCCTCGGCGACTCGCTGCCGCGGATTGCCGGCGCCTTTCTCCTGCTCGTCGTCGGCATCCCGGTCGCCTGGCTCATCGGGCGGCTCGCCTGCCGGTTCCTGGGCGCGATCGGCATCGACGACTTCGCCGAGCGCGCGGGCATCCACGACGTGATCGCGCGCTTCGGGCTTCAGCGCTCGCTCTCGCGGCTGCTGGGCCGGGCGGTCCGCATCGCCCTGACGATCGTCGTCGTCGTCGCCGCTGTCTCGCTGCTCGGCCTCGGCGCGCTCAGCACCGCGCTCAACGAGGTCGTCCTCTTCCTGCCCAAGCTCTTCGTTGCGCTCTTGCTCGTGCTCGCCGGCGCCGTGATCGGCGACTTCCTGGCCGCTCGAGCGCAGCGCGTCGGCGAGCAGATGGCGCTTTCTGGACCGCTGCCCGAGCTCGTGCGAGGCGTCGTCCTCGCACTGTTCGTCCTGCTCGCCCTCGCCCAGATCGGCATCCCGACGACGATCGTGATCGCGGTCCTGGCACTGATCGTCACCGGGGTCACCCTGACGCTCGCACTCGCGTTCGGGCTCGGAGGCCGTGACGTCGCCCGCGAGGTCACCGCCGGGCGCTACGTGACCGACGCCTTCTCGTTGGGGCAGCGCATCTCACTCGACGAGGTCAGTGGCGAGATCGTGAGCCTCGACCGTGCCGCGACGGTTCTGCGCACTGACACCGGCGCGACCGTGCGCGTGCCCAACCACCTCCTCGTCGGCTCGATCGTCACTGTCGAGGAGCCGGGAAGGAGTGCGGAAGCGCCGGCAGGGATCGGGTAAGTCAGTCCAGGTCGCGGATCCGGGAGGCGTACTGCTCGCTTCCGGGGCGGAGCGAGCTCGCGAGCTTGTAGTGGCCGTTCGCCTCCGCGGAGCGCCCCTGCCGCTCCAGGCAGCGGCCGAGCGCGTAGTGCGCGTAGTCGTCGGCCGGTGAGAGCTCGAGCACGGCCCTGAACTCCGCTTCGGCCTCCATCCACCGGCGCGCCCGGAAGTACGCGATCCCGAGCAGCTCGCGGATCGAGGCCTTGTCGGGCTCGCGGCGCCTCGCCTTCTCGAGCGACACGGTCGCCTGCGAGGCCATGCCCTTGGCGAGGAGCGCACGCCCGCGCTGGAAGAGCTCGTAGGTCTCGCTCATCCGGAGCCGAGATAGGCGAAGTTGTGGCGCACGAGATCCTCCGGGGAGGTCAGGTCACGGGTCGCGCCGATCTCGAGGCCGAGGACGTGCAGCCCGGCGTCGATCCCCCGCTGGAAGGCGGTGGCGAGCTCGTAGGGCGGGCCGGGCAGATCCTCGAGGAAGCTGGCGAGGCGCGGGCCGAGAGCCCAGAGCGGCGCAGACGAGAGCGGGTTGCCTGGGTCGTCGTCGATCACGCGCTCCACGCGTCCGTCCGCGAATCGCGTCGGGGGCTTGCCGCGCCCGGGCGGCGGGTCGCGGCGAGCGGTCAGCGCGCCGTCGGCTCCCGAGCCCTCGAACGCCGCCCGGAGGCGGTGCGGGTCGCCTCGCGTGTACACAGTGTCGGCCGCCGTGATCAGGAACGGCGGCCGCGCGCCGGCCGCGAGCGCGCAGCGCACGGCATCGGCCGACCCGTCGGCTCGCGGTTGCCGGGCGTAGGTCACGTCGAGCATGAACGGGGCTCCGTCTTCGACCAGCCGCTCGACCTGCCCGGCCAGGTGCCCCGTCACGACCGTCACGCGGTGGCAGCCGGCCCGTGCCAGCTCGCGGAGCAGCGTGGCGATGAGCGGGCGGCCGTCGACGGGGAGGACCGGCTTCGGCCAGCGCTCGGTCAGCGGGCGCAGGCGGCGCCCCTCTCCCGCGGCCATGACCACGGCTTCCACGACTACGTGCCTGACGGGAGAAGCTTTGCGACCTCGTCGAGAATCTCCGCCGCCACTCGCCGCTTGGAGGTCTTCGCGACCGTGCGCTCGCCGGATGCCGACACGAGCACCACCTCGTTGTCGGAGGCGTCGAAGCCGATGTCCGAGCGCGAGACGTCGTTGTAGACGACGAGGTCGACCCGCTTCTCGCCCAGCATTCTCCGCTTGCGCTCGAGGCCGTCCGGGCCGTGGTCGGCCCCGAAGGCCACGATCACCTGATCCCCGCGCGCGTCGGAGAGGGCGCGCACGACGTCCCGGGTCGGCTCCAGCAACACGGTCCAGGGCTCGTCGTCCTTCGGCCGCTTGTCGGGGCGGGCCCCGGTCGGCCGGTAGTCGGCGACGGCGGCCGCCATCAGCACGGCGTCGGCGTCGGCGCGGGCGGTCGTCTCCCGGAGGAGGTCGGCGGCGGTCGGCGTCTCGACGACCTCGACCCCGGCCGGTGCCGGGACGGCGAGGTTCGCGGCGAGCAGTGTGACGGTCGCTCCCCGGCTCCTCGCCTCGGCCGCGAGCGCGACTCCCATGCGGCCGGAGGAGCGGTTTCCGAGGAACCGCACCGCGTCCAGAGGCTCGCGCGTCCCCCCGGCACTCACGAGGACGCGCCTGCCGCGAAGCGAGGAGCCTCGCTCGAGCAACCGGGTGCAGCGGGCATGGATCTCCTCGGGCTCGCTCATCCGCCCGATACCGACCTCTCCCTCGGCGAGCTCGCCCGCCTCGGGCCCCACGAGCTCCACCCCGCGCTCGGCGAGCGTCTGCACGTTCGCCCGGGTGGCCGGATGCTCCCACATCCGCGCGTTCATCGCCGGCGCGGCGACGAGCGGGCCGGCGAAAGCCAGCGCGGTCTGGGTGAGGACGTCGTCTGCGATCCCGTGCGCGAGCTTCGCCAGGGTGTTCGCCGTGAGCGGCGCGATGACGAGCAGGTCGGCCGTCGTCAGATGCGGGTACAGCTCGCGCGGAGACTCGCGCCGCGCGAGCGCCTCGAAGGTGTGAGCGGTGACGAAACGCTCCGCCCCCGCAGTCAGGATCGGCGTCACCTCGTGGCCGTCGCGGACCAGCAGGCGGCAGAGCTCGCATGCCTTGTACGCCGCGATCCCGCCGGTGACTCCGAGCAGGACGCGCGCCACGGAGCCGCCTCTAGGTAGACGTGTACGTGTACGTGATCTTGCCCTCTGAGGTCTCCTCGAGGGCCATCGTCAGGTAGTTCTTCGAGCGCGACTCGACGAGCGGCGGAATCTCGTCGAACGTCCCCTCGCCGAGCTGGTGGTGGTAGTTGTTGATCTGGCGCGCGCGCTTGGCGGCGACGATCACGAGCGCGTAGCGCGAATCCACGTTCTCGAGCAGCTCGTCGATGCGGGGATGGATCACGGGGTCATGCTACCTGAGCGGGCTTCGACGCCCCGCTCGGCGGGGCGCGGTCCCCGGGACGGCCTCAGGGGGAAACCGGCTCCAGGGCCTGCTCGACGAGCGCTGCCAGCTCCTCGGTGGCCCGGTCGATGTCGTCGTTCACCACGACGTGGTCGAACTCGCCGGCCTCCTCGAGCTGCCGGCTTGCGAGCGCGAGGCGCTCGCCGATCTCGCCGTCGCTCTCGGTCGCGCGGGCGCGCAGGCGCCGCTCGAGCTCCTGGAGCGGCGCCGTGACGAAGATCGTCACCGCGGCGGGCACCTCGTCCCGCACGGTCAGGGCGCCCCGGGTCTCGAGCTCGAGCATGCAGGCATGGCCGCGCGCGAGGATCCGCGCAATCTCCGAGCGGAGCGTCCCGTAGCGCCTGCCCGACACGTACGTGACGTGCTCGAGGAACTCCCCGGCGGCCACGCGCCGCGCGAAGTCGACCTCGCTCAGGAACCAGTACTCCCGGCCGTCCTCCTCGCCGGGCCGCTGGAGCCGCGTGGTCGCCGAGACGGCGACCTCGAGTCCGGGGACTCGGGCGACCAGCCGGTCCATCAGCGTTCCCTTGCCCGCACCGGACGGCCCGGTGATCACGAAGACGGGTCTCTGCGACACGGTTCGAGACCATAAAGGGTCGAGCCTTACCGCGGACACGGGCGGCCGGAGCTAGCGGTTGAACAGTCCGATCAGCTCCGCCCGCTGGCGCTCCGAGAGGCCGCCGACCGTCTTCGACTGACTGATCCGGCACTGGTTCAAGAAGCGGGCCGCCTTGACGCGGCCGAACTTCGGAACCGCCATCAACATGTCGAAGACCTTGGCGGTCGAGACGAACTCCGGAGGGTCGGTCAGAATCTCCTCGATCTGCGCGCGCCCGAGCTTCAGATCCTTCTTCAGCTGAGCCCGTCTGACCCTGATGTCGTTGGCCCGCCGGAGCGCGTCCATCCGCTGGTCGAGGGAGCGTAGCGGCGCCTGCACCTGGGTCTTGGGCGAGACCATTGGCGCGGGAGTCTAACACCTTGCGCCGGGGACGCAAAGGAACACTTTTGCGCAAATATCCAGGGGTTTTACGAGACGAGTCTCGACCTGCGGTCGAGGCTCGCCTTCCCTGCCGGGACCGCGCGGTGCGCGATTCCGCGTGCCTCGCGCAGGTCGGAGAGGCCCCTCGTGGCCAGCTCCGCGGCAAGCTCTTCGCGGATTCGACCCGGGGCGCCCGGGTCGGAGAAGAGGACGGTCCCGAGCGCAACCGCGGAGGCTCCAGCCGCGACCAGCTCAAGTGCGTCGCGCCCGCTCGAGACACCCCCCATCCCGACGATCGGCAGCGCGGTCGCACGAAAGCAGGCGTAAACCGCGGCCAGGGCCACGGGCTTGAGCGCGGGCCCGGAGAGGCCGCCGACCGCGGATCCCAGGACGGGACGGAGGGTCCGAGCATCCAGAGCCGCCCCGCGCAGAGTGTTCACGAGCGACAGGCCGTCGGCTCCCGCCGACTCGACGGCCCGGGCGACCTCGGCGAGCTCGGGCACGGCTGCCGTCAGCTTCGCGTACAGCGGGATGACGGTCGCCGCGCGGGCGGCCCGGACGACCTCCGAGGCCCCGTCGGCGCCCGGCTCCACGTTCGGGCAGCTCAGATTGAGCTCGATCGCGACGATCCCCTCGCACCGGTCGAGGCGCGCGCAGACGCGGGCGTAGTCGATCGCGGCGAAGCCCCCGACCGAGACCCAGATCGGCACGCCCAGCTCGTGCAGCCCGGGTAGCGAATGTGCGAGGAAGGCCTCGATGCCCGGGTTCGCCAGGCCGATCGAGTTGAGCATTCCGGCACCCACCTCGGCGACGCGTACCCCGCCGTTTCCCGCTCGCGGCAGCGGGGTCACCGTCTTCGTCACGAAGGCGTCCAGCTCCCGCGCGACACCGGGGGCGGTCAGCGCGTCGAGGCAGCCGGAGGCGTTCAGGATCATGCGACGCGCCGCTCGCTCCGCACGCTCTCGGGCCGAGCCCGCAGCACCGGCCCCTCGACACAGAGACGCCTGAGCTCGCCGTCGATCTCGACGGCACATCCGTGGCAGGCCCCGTAGCCGCACGCCATCGGTGCCTCGCACGCGAGCTGGGCCGTCGGCGCCAGCCGGCGGACGGCGTCGAGCATCGGCTCGGGACCGCACGCGAGGACGTCGAAGCCGAGCTCGGGCGCCGGCAGGCGCTCCGTCACGTAGGCAGGCTCGAGCACCACCTCCGCGTTCGGCACGAGCGCGGCGGCCTGCGCGTGCGACGCGCTGCGAAACCCGAGCAGGGCCGGCGGGCTCCCGAGCGCCTCGGAGAGGTAGGGCAGCGGGGCGACGCCGATCCCGCCCCCGACCAGGAGCGGCCGGGCGCCGTCGAGGCTGAAGCCGTTGCCGAGAGGGCCGAGGACGTGGACCCACTCCCCGGGACGCAGTCCGCAGAGCGCCCGGGTCCCGGGCCCGATCGGGTCGATCAGGAAGCCGAGCTCGCCGGACGGCGCCAGGCAGAGGCTCATCGGCCTGGGCAGGAGGTGCCCGGGCGGAGTGAGCATGAAGAACTGCCCCGGGTGGCCGGGGTCGACGCC
>JACDAS010000093.1 GCA_013695295.1 Actinomycetota bacterium
GCCAGCAGTCGCACATGATTGCCCGCGCGGCCGAGGCCGACGCACTCGTTCTGATCGAGCCCGGCGAGGGTGTCGTCGCCGCCGGAGCGGCCGCGCGCTACCTCCCGCTCGCGTAGCGCGGTACTAGTAGTAGTGCAGACACCAGCTAGGCTGGCGCGACCCGGGTGCCGTCAACCCTGTAGGGCCGCCCGCCCCTCGGTATCACCCGCACGAGCTTGGCGTAGGCGATGTAGCGCTGCGAGGCGAAGAATCGCGGGTGGCAGGCCTGCAGCGCGAGCACCTCGCGGCCGTGCGACTGCAGCACCGAGAGGTCGTCGGACTCGACGATCACGTGCCTCGTGATCACGTACTCGAAGGTCGCGTAGGGAAGCTTGACGGTGGCGGGGTCACCCGGACGCAGCCGGTTGATGTGCGCAAAGGGAGCGCCGTAGGTCGTCCGGTGCCCGGCGACGTACACGAGCTGCCCCTCGCCGGGGACGTACGACGCCACCGGTCCCGCGTACCGGCCAGGCCCCTTCTTCAGCGTGTCGGTCGTGGTCCCGTTGACTGCGATCACGCTCAGACCGAGGCGAGAGACCTTCAGCTGCGCGAACGGCTGACCCTCGTCGAGGGCGAGCCGGTAGCGCTTCGCCTCGCGGGCGACCCAGCGCCTCTGGGCGGCGGGAGAGGGCTTCTTCCGGCCCGTGCGGGGACGGTCGACGCTCACGGGCACCTCAGCAGGCGGGCTGACGGGTTGGTAACGCACGAAGACGTCGCGGTAGCGTGACTCGAGCTTGTTCTGCTGGTAGTGGGTGTACGCGGCGGTGATTGGGTCCTGCCACTGCCAGACGACGACGGCCCAGCCGAGCGTGCCGAGGCCCCCGAGGATCATCAGGGTGCCGAGTGTGCGTGCGAGTCGTCTCATCTCAGGCCTCGAGGGCGCGCCGTTCCGTCCAGAGGAGCGCGGCGCCGCGCCCGTAGACGAAGGATAGTCAGGATCGCCTGCCGCACAAGCTCGCGCACCGGCCCGCGAGGAGGACGGTCGGGGCCGCTCGGATAGGGCGCGTACCGGCCGGCTCCGAGGGCGACGAGCTGGGCCGCGGCTGCCGTCCATGCCACGGCGAGGACGAGCGAAGTGAGCGGAACGTACCCCAGCGCCAGCAGCTCGGCTGCATACCACGGAGCGTCGAGGCCCAGCTCGAAGCGAACCGCCAGCGACCCAAGCAGGAGCGCCGGGCCAGAGAAGCCTGCAGCGAGCACCGCGGCACGCACGACCGGCCGCTCGCCGACTTGGGGGAGCCAGACCCACGCGTGGAGCGACGGCAGCAGGAAGAGCAGGGCGAAGGGGTTCGTGGCGACCACGAGGAGCGACAGGACTCCGAGCGAGACGAGCGCCGCGGTGTGCCCGGCGAGCTCGTCCGCGGCACTCGAGGGGCGGAGCGGCAGGAGCGGTCTGCGGGCCAGCAGCCACGCTCCGCTCGCGAGGACGACCAGAACCGCCAGGCCGAAGAGCGGCCAGGTTCCGGCGGCCTCGGTCGCCGGGCTCGGTGGCCGGCTCGCTCCCTTCGGCCAGGCTCCCAGCAGCGCGAGGAGCTCGAAGAGCCCGGCCACGACCAGCCAGTAACCCGCCCGAGCACGGAGCGCCCGGAACGCCGGCCGGAGCGGGATCCCGCGCCGCCGGCAGCGTGCGAAGAGATCGACGGCGGCGATCAGGAACGGCAGCAGGGCAGCGACGAGGCAGAGCTCGATCGCCCACCCTCGAACGAAGCGCGAGCCCAGGTAGACATACGTCGACGTGCCCGAGCCCACGTCAAGGCTCTGGTCCAGCGAGCCCAGCGTCAGCTGAGCCGCCCGGCCGATCTGCGTCAGTCGTAGGCCGTTCAGCCCGGTGGACCTATCGTCGAAGGCCAGCTCGGGCCGGCTGCCCGCGGTGGTGATCGTGACCGCGGGAATCCCCCGCGCGACGAACGGCGCCTGCTCGTAGAGGCTGAAGGGGAAGGCCAGGTCGATCAGCTGCCCGAGACCGCTCGTTCTGCCGGGCTCGACGCCGGTCTGCTCGCGGAGGCGCTCGGCCACGGTCTCGACGAGAACGGCGGCCGGCGAGCGCGGCTCGTCGCCGGCGAGCTCGAGCCTGGCGGGGGTGTCGCCGGCCACGGCGTCGAGGTTGAGCACGGCGACGATCCGATCGCGATAGGTCGGACTGGCTGCGAGCCGCGCCGCGCCGAGGCCGCCGAAGGCGCCTCCGTCCGTCGAGGCGAACACGATCGTGTGCTTGGGCGTCAGCTCGCTGGGGGGGCCGGACGGCGCCCTCGCGAAGGCCCGCGCGAGCTCGATCAACACGGCCGTCCCGGAGCCGTTGTCGTTTGCTCCTCGCCCGCCGGGATCTGCGTCGCGGTGCGCGAGCACGAGGATCGCACCGGACGAGCTTCCCTGGACGACAGCGAGCAGGTTGACGAGCGGTACCCGGCCGATTCCCGGGATGGTCTCCCGGAAGGCCTGCCGCTCGATCCGACTCGAGCCGTTCGACCCGCCGGCCGATTCGCGCCGGAAGCCGTAGGACTCGAGCTGGGAGATGAACCAGCGCTCCGCTCCGAGCGCGCCCGGTGACCCGGGGACGCGAATCGGGTGATCCTTCGCGAACTCGCGCGCGAGCTCGAGCGCCGCCTCGCGGTCGAAGGCCGGCGGGAGCGCTGGGGCCTCGAGCGGCGCCGGATGGGCGACGCTCAGCGCCGTGACCAGGAGCGGCAGCCCGACGAGGAGCCAGCTTCCCCGGTACAGGCGGCTGTTGACCGGCCGCTCGAGCGAGCCTCGCCGCCGGCGCTGCCGCCGGCCGGATGGGGGCGGGAGCGTGGCTATTGCCCGGTTATAGTAGGTCGGCGTCTGCCGTTCCGGCGCCTGCGCCGCCCATGCCGTCCTCCTCGACCATCCTGCTCGTGGACGACGAGGAGGCGGTTCAGAAGCTGCTCGCCTACCCGCTCGAGCGCGACGGTCACCGTGTCGTCCAGGCGCGCGACGGGGAGGAGGCGCTGGCCCGGTTCTCCGCGGAGAAGATCGACCTCGTCGTCCTGGACATCATGCTGCCGAAGCTCGACGGCCTGGAGGTGTGCAAGCGTCTGCGGGCGACGAGCTCGGTTCCGATCATCATGCTGACGGCGCGGGACGACGAGCTCGACAAGGTGGTCGGGCTCGAGCTCGGCGCGGACGACTACATCACGAAGCCGTTCTCGATCCGGGAGTTCCGGAGCAGGGTGCGCGCACTGCTGAGGCGGGCCGCTGCGCCCAGGACGGAGCCCCTCGACCGCGACCGGCTCGAAATCGGCGACCTGGCCGTCGACCTCTCGCGCCGGTCGGTGGAGCTTCGCGGCGCGCCGGTGCAGCTCACGTACGTGGAATTCGAGCTCCTCTGGGCCCTCGCCTCCGCGCCGGGACGGGTGTTCGGCCGCCAGATGCTGCTGGAGGCGCTCTGGGGCGCCTCTGACTATCGCGACCCGCGGACGATCGACGTCCACGTTCGCCATCTGCGCGAGAAGCTGGAGCGCGATCCGGGCGTGCCGGAGTACATCATCACCGTGCGCGGCGTCGGATACCGCTTTCGGGACGCCTGATGCGCCTCCGCGGCGTCGGCGCGCGGCTCAGCCTCGCCCTCCTGCTCGTCGTGACCGGCGTCCTGGGGATCGTCTACACGGTTGTCCTCCCCTCGCTCGAGCGCCGGCTCGTCGGCGCGAAGCTCTCGCAGCTCGAGCGGGCAGCGCCGAGTCTGGCGCGCCAGCTGCCGGCGAACCGCTTTCGCTGGCCCGACTTCGTCGCGAACGCCGCGGCGAGCGCGAACGCCCGCGTCGTCCTCTACGACTTCCTCCCGGCCCCGCCGACGCTGAGCGTGGTCGGCGACTCGAACCCCGTCTCCTCGACGGACGTCGCCACCGATCCCATCGCCCTGCGCGCCGCCCGGACGCTCGCGCCGGCGCGCGGGAGGATCACCCGCGACGGCGAGCCGGTGGCGGAGGCCGCGGTGCCCCTCGTCCAGAACGGCACCGTCGTGCTGCTCTTGACCGCCTCGCTCGAGGATCCGCTCGGCAGTGTCGACCTCGTCCGGCGGCGGCTGCTTCTCGCGGGGGCGCTGGGGCTCGCGGCCTCGCTCCTCGTCGGCTACCTCGCTGCGAGCCTGTTCGCCCGCCGGATCGCCCGCCTCGAACGGGCGGCCGAGCAGATCGCCGGGGGTCGGCTGGACGAGCCGGTTCGGGTCGGCGGCCGGGACGAGCTGGGCGCGCTCGCCGAGACCTTCGAGCGGATGCGGGAGCGGCTGGCCCAGCTCGACCACGCGCGGCGGGAGTTCATCGCCAACGCCTCGCACGAGCTCCGGACCCCGCTCTTCTCTCTCGGCGGCTTTCTCGAGCTCCTGGCTGACGAAGAGCTGGACGAGCGAACCCGGCGGGAGTTCCTCGCGACGATGCGGAGCCAGGTCGAGCGGCTGACGAAGCTCGCCACCGATCTGCTCGACCTCTCGCGGCTCGACGTGGGGCGCCTGCACGTCGAGCTCCAGGAGCTCGACCTTGGCGAGCTTGCCCGGGGCGTCGTCGAGGAGTTCGCGGCGGTCGCCGACGGGCATCCGCTGGGCCTCGAGACCGCTGGGCCCGTGCCGGCCCTGGGCGATGAGCTCCGCGTGCAGCAGATCGGGCGGATCCTGCTCGAGAACGCGCTCCGGCACACGCCGCCCGAGACGCCTGTGCGGGTCGTTGCGAGGCGAGAGGGGGAGCTCGCGGTGCTCGCCGTCGAGGATGCCGGGCCGGGGCTCGCGCCGGAGCAGGCGGACCAGATCTTCGAGCGCTTCTACCGTGGGGAAGGGTCGGTCGCGTCAGGCAGCGGGCTCGGGCTCTCGATCGCACGCCAGCTGGCGCTGCTGATGGGTGGGACGCTCGGATTGACGGCGGAGCCCGGGCGAACCTGCTTTCGCCTCGCGCTCCCCGCCATTCCACGTGAAAACGCCCGTAGCGGGGAGCCGTCGCTACAGTGAGCGGCCCCGTGCGTCCCGCACCTGCTGCCGTCGTCGCGCTCGTCTCCGCCGTCCTCGGCGGCGTCTCCGCACTCGCGATCGGCAGCGCCGCCGGCTGGATCGGAGCCGGCGAGTCGCGCACCGTCGTCAGGACGGAGCCGGCGACGCCGGCGGTCGGGATCACCGCCCCTGCCGAGGGGCGCTCCGCGGCCCCGCTGCTCGGCAATGGCTTTCGTCCAGCCGCGATCTATGCCCGCCGCTCGCCGGGGGTCGTGACGATCTATGCGTACGTCGACGCGCGGTCGGCGCAGCAGCAGGCCTCGCAGGGGTCGGGCTTCGTCGTCTCCCGGGACGGCTACATCCTGACCAACTCGCACGTGATCACGAGCGCCGGGGACGGTGGCCGGGACGTCGAGCCCGCCTCGAAGGTCTACGTCGAGTTCGCCGACCGCGATCGAATTCCGGCGCGAATCATCGGCTGGGACGTCTTCGACGACGTGGGCGTCCTGAAGGTCGACCCGGCGGCGCACGCACTCTTCCCCGTTCCCCTCGGCAACTCGGCCGCGACCCGGGTCGGCGAGCCGGTCGCCGCGATCGGCAGCCCGTTTGGCAACGAGAACTCGCTGGCCGTCGGGGTCGTCTCCGCCGTCCACCGCTCGATTCGCTCCCTGACCTCGGTCTACAGCCTCATCGACGCGATCCAGATCGACGCGCCGATCAATCACGGGAACTCGGGCGGCCCTCTGTTCGACGCCCGTGGGCGCGTGATCGGGATCAACGCGCAGATCCGGAGCGACTCCGGGAACGCGGAAGGGGTGGGCTTCGCCGTCCCGATCAACTCCGCGCGGCGGTCGATGAACGACCTGATCGCACGCGGACGTGTCGCGTACGCGTACGTCGGGATCACGACGGAGGACGTGACGCCGTCGCTCGCCAGGCACTTCGGCTATGCCGCATCGCAGGGCGCGCTCGTCGACACCGTCCGGTCGGGCAGCGCGGGCGCGCGTGCAGGCCTCCGCGGCGGTGACGAGGAGGTCGACTTCAACGGTCGGACGGTGACGAAGGGCGGCGATCTGATCGTGGCGATCGCAGGCCGAAAGGTCGCCAGCGCCGAGGATCTCGTGCGGATCGTCACAGCAGAGCTTCGGCCCGGCCAGACGGTGTCCTTCTCGGTGCTGCGCGGAGACGAGCGGCTCGAGGTTCCGGTGCGGCTCGACGAGCGGCCGGCGGACCCCGAATCCGGCCGCTAAGCCGGTCCCCAAACTGACGTTAGGAGATCGCCCTCAGGGGGAACCGGGAGGCAAAACTGTGTCTGGCGAACCTC